>NZ_PIRZ01000008.1 GCF_003048575.1 Campylobacter concisus
TGTGTGAGATAGGAAAATAATAGTACAATATGAGAAAGTATATTATGAATATCTGTAAAGTATTAGTAGTAACATATAAAGATATAAGTAGAAGGATTTTGATTAGAGGTGAGTTTGTTTTTTTTTTCCAAGAAAAAGAAGTAATAAGTGTTAGAGTGCGGTTTCGTGGGCTGGAAAATTGTAATAAAGAAAAAAAAGGATTTTCTAAGAATAAATATTTTTTTTAATAAATTTTATAGCTAATAAAATATTGTGTTATTTTTGAATGATCTAACAAGGTGCTAATAGATTGGAATTTTACCATTATATCTTTAGAAACTACTTTATTTATAAATATTTGAAAAACTTTTATAATCTTCTATCACTCATCTTTATATAAATATGTAAGATATCAATCGCAGCTGGCGTGATACCTGAAATTTCACTCGCAGCAAAAAGCGTAGGCGGTGCAAATTTCTCAAGCTTTTCGACCACTTCATTACTAAGACCACTCACACCTCTAAAGTCAAAATTTTCAGGAATTTTCACATCCATCATATCTTTCATTTTTTCTATCTGATTTTTTTGCTCATTTATGTAGTGCTGATATTTACACTCGGTTAAAATTTGATCCACACTCGCATCATCTAAATTTGCAAATTTCTGATCAAGCTTTCTTAGTTTCTCAGCCGTAAAGCTCTTGCGTGCGACGATCTTTTGTAGGCTCACATTTTGGCTTATTGGCTCTTCATCAAGGCTAGCTAAAAGCTCTAAATTTGCCTTATTTGGCGTGATCTGAGTGCTATTTAAAAATTCCAGCCCCTCTTTTAAATTTCTTCTTATATTTTCGATCTCATTAAAAGTCTCATCATCAAGAAGCCCAAGCTCATGGCCATATCTGCCAAGCCTTAAAATGGCATTTTCCTCACGCAAAAGTAAGCGGTACTCCGCCCTACTCGTAAACATCCTATATGGCTCTTTTGTCCCTTTTGTGACAAGATCATCGATCAAAACACCGATATACGCCTCATCGCGGCGCAAGACAAGCGGCTCTTTATTATCAAGCGAGAGTGCTGCATTTATGCCAGCCATTAGCCCCTGAGCGCCGGCTTCCTCGTATCCAGTCGTGCCGTTTATCTGTCCAGCTAAATATAACCCTTTTACTTTTTTTGTCTCTAGGCTATGTTTTAGTTGTGTTGGCTCGACATAATCGTACTCGATGGCATATCCGTGTCTTACGATTTTTGCGTTTTCAAAGCCTTTTACGGAGCGTAGCATTTGCACTTGCACCTCATAAGGCAGGCTCGTTGAAAAGCCGTTTATGTAGTACTCTGTCGCTTCAAGGGTCTGAGGCTCGATGAAAAGGTGGTGTCTGTCGCGGTCGCCAAAGCGGTTTATTTTATCCTCGATACTAGGGCAATATCTTGGCCCAATGCCCTCGATCTGGCCTGTAAAAAGCGGTGCTTTATCAAAATTTGAGCGGATTATCTCATGTGTGGTTTCATTTGTATAGGCGATGTAACATGGCAGCTGTGTTGGAGAGAAATTTTTAGTTCTAAAGCTAAATGCAACTGGCTTTGCGTCGCCATCCTGCTTTTCTAAAATTTCAAAATTTATCGTTTTTGCATCGATCCTTGGACATGTTCCGGTCTTTAGCCTACCTAAATTTAGCCCAAGCTCCCTTAGACTGCCGCTTAGATCCTTTGCGCTTAGCTCGCCCACGCGGCCAGCTTCCAGTTTGTTAAATCCAACGTGTATTAGCCCGTTTAAAAATGTGCCAGTTGTGATTATCACCTTTTTTGCATTATAGATGTTATTTAAGTGGGTTTTAACGCCAGTTACTTCGCCATTTTCGCTTAAAATTTCAGTGGCAATCTCTTGAGAAATTTCTAAATTTGGCGTGTTTAAAAGCAAATTTCTCATATAAACTCTATATCTATCCATATCTATCTGAGCGCGGCTACCACGTACTGCTGGGCCTTTGCTCTCATTTAGCACACGAAACTGGATACCAACAGCATCAGTCGTAAGTCCCATTTGACCACCAAGTGCGTCGATCTCTTTTACGAGATGTCCCTTTGCAAGGCCACCGATAGCTGGATTACAGCTTGCAGCACCTATTTGCTCAGCTAGGATCGTGATCAGTAAAGTTTTTTTGCCCATTCTAGCAGCTGCAAGACTTGCCTCAATACCCGCATGTCCGCCGCCAACGACGATTATTTCATAATTCATGATAAATTTTTCCTAATTTTTGATTGTGTGATTTTATCCAAAAGCATATAAAATTTAAATTTCTTAAAAAATTTATTATTGAATTTAAATATAGAGTTTTTTATTAATAATATTTTAAATACTTTGCTGTTAGATTTACGAAATTTTAAATTTTTTCAAAGGTTTATTTATGATAAATTTGCTAAAAATCGCTGGCTTTCTGCCCTACCTTGCGATCGCATTTTTAAATGCAAGCGTCGATCTGGCACACAAAATCACTATCCAAAATGTTCTTTTAAAAACATATGATGGTGACATACTTTTTATATTAACAGCAGTTATAAATGTGATGATTTTGCTTCCTTTTATATTTTTATTTTCACCGTCAAGTTTTATAAATGACAAATTTTCAAAGACAAAAGTCATAAGAATTTGTGCCATTTTGGGCCTTGTTATAAGCATTGCAGTGCTTTTTAGCTATCTTGCAGGTGCTTTTGGCGTAGCTTTTGCTTTAACGCTCATACTAGCTGCTCAAAGTGCTATCTACTCGCCTGCAAAATATGGAATCATTAAGGCTCTAGTCGGTCCTGAACGCCTTGGCACCGCAAACGGCGTCATCCAAGCACTAACCATCGTTGCCATCTTATCAAGCTCATTTTTGTTTTCATTTATATTTGAAAATTTATATATCCAAGGTGAAAACTCAGAAGAAATTTTAAAAAGCGTCTATCCTATCGGTATCTTTTTAGTGGTCTTTAGCGCGCTTGAGGCATTTTTCGCCTACAAGCTACCATACATCAGCGAAATAAACGAAGAAAACAACAAATTTGAGCTTAAAAAATACATCAGCCTTAGCTATTTAAGAGAAAATTTAAAAGAAGTAAGATCAGATAAAAATATCTGGCTAAGCATCGCTGGGCTTAGCATATTTTGGGGAATTTCTCAGATCATCATCGCAGCTTTCCCAGCTCATTACAAAGCCGTTTTTAACGACGACAGCTCGCTAGCGGTGCAAGCAATTCTAGCAGCAAGCGCCATAGGCATAGCATTTGGCTCATACGTGGCCGGCTCTATGTCAAAGCTACACATCGAGCTTGGTATCGTGCCGATGGGCGCCATGGGTATATTTTTCTCGCTTTTATTTTTCGCATTTGGCTCAAACATCGGCGTAGTAAGCCTTAGCTCATTTGCATTTGGCTTTTTTGGCGGCATATTTATAGTGCCACTAAATGCGATGATCCAGTACTTTGCCCCGCAAAAGACCACCGGCAAGATAATGGCGGCAAACAACTTCTTGCAAAACGTCTCAATGCTGCTATTTCTAGCCATTGGCATAGGATTAGTATATTTTGAAATTTCAACCACTGGGCTTTTTGTATTTACAGCGCTTGTTTGCTTAATCGGCAGTTTTTATGCCATTTTACAGCTTCCACACCTTTTTACAAGGCTACTTTTACTGCCATTTTTAAAGACAAAGTACCGCTTTTTTGTAGAAGGACTTCAAAATTTACCGCAAAGTGGCGGCGCATTACTTCTTGGCAATCACATCAGTTGGATCGACTGGCTCGTGCTTCAAGCTGCAAGCCCAAGGGGCATAAGATTTGTCATGTATAGAACGATCTATAACAAATGGTATCTAAAGCAAATTTTTAAATTTTTTAAAGTGATCCCAATAGGCGCAGGGGCTAGCAAAGAGTCGATCGAGCTAGTTAGGGAGTGCCTAAAAAATGGCGAAGTGGTCGCACTTTTTCCGGAAGGCCACATCAGCTATAACGGTCAGATAAATGAGTTTCAAAAGGGCTTTGAGCTTATCATCAGAGATCTAGAAGAAATTTGCATAGTGCCATTTTACCTTCGTGGCCTTTGGGGCTCGAGCTTTTCAAGAGCTAGTAAATTTTACAAAGACCTCACTTCTAAAAACGGCAGACGCGACATCATCGTCGCCTTTGGCAAGCCAATAAATACATTTATAAACGCTGCAAAGATGAAGCAAAAGGTGCTTGAGCTTAGTTTTTCATCGTGGGAGAGCTTTATCTCAAGGCAAAAACCACTAACAAGCGAATGGCTAAACAACGCAAAAGAGGATAAATTTAAAGAGTGCGTGAGCGACAGCACTGGGCTAAATTTAAGCAACTTGAAATTTATAACAGCCGTTTTAGTCTTTATCAAAATTTTCAAACGCGAGCTAAAAGATGAGAAAAATATAGGCATCTTGCTGCCTAGCTCAAGCATCGCAGCAATAGTAAATATGGCACTTCTTGCCATGGGCAAAGTGAGCGTAAATTTAAACTATACGCTTAATGTTACCTCGCTAAATCACGCCCTAAGAAAAGCAAATATAAACACGGTGATCACCTCTAGCAAATTTCTTGAAAAGCTCGCACTTAAGGGCTTTGATCTAAAAGATGCGATGAGTGGCAAGGCTAAATTTGCAGAAGATCTCTCAGCCAGCGTCTCAAAAAAAGAGAAATTTCTAGCGCTTTTAACTGCATTTTTTGCCCCAGCTTGGCTTATTAAGCTTTGCTATTTTAAACATGTAAGCTTAGAAGATACGGCTACTATTTTATTTAGCAGTGGTAGCGAGGGCGAGCCAAAAGGCATCGAGCTAAGCCATAAAAATTTACTTGCAAACATTAAGCAAATAAGCGAACTTCTAAATTTCAAAAAAGATGACGTGATCTTAAACTCACTCCCTGTTTTTCACTCATTTGGACTAACGGTCACCACGCTCATGCCACTTTGCGAGGGCATAAAAATGGTAAGCGTGCCTGATCCAACAGATGGAGCGACTATCGGCAAAATGGCGGCAAGACACAGCGCTAGCATTATCTTTGGCACCTCGACATTTTTTAGGCTCTACACAAGAAATAAAAAGCTTCATCCGCTAATGTTTCAAAGTGCCAGAATGGTCGTAGCTGGGGCTGAAAAGCTAAAACCTGAGATAAAAGATGAGTTTAGGCTCAAATTTGGCATAGAAATTTATGAAGGTTATGGCGCAACTGAAACGGCACCGGTAGCTGCTGTAAATATGCCAAATATCCTAGAAAAAGAGAGTCTAAAAGAGCTTACATTTAATAGACCTGGCAGCGTTGGCATGCCTCTGCCTGGTACCATCATAAAAATAATCGACCCAGAAACTCTTAAAGAGCTTGAAACTGGCGAGGACGGACTCATCGTCATCGGCGGATCGCAGGTGATGAAGGGCTATCTAAACGACGAAGCTAAAACAAGCGAGGTAATCACGCACATTGATGGCGTAAGATACTATAAAACTGGTGATAAAGGCCACATAGATGAAAACGGCTTTGTATTTATCGTTGATAGATACTCAAGATTTGCCAAGATAGGCGGCGAGATGATAAGCCTTGGAAGCGTCGAAGAAGAGCTTACAAAGGTGCTTGGAAACGACGTCGTCTTTAGCAGCGCAAACGTACCAGATAGCAAAAAGGGTGAGGCGATCGCGCTTTTAGTAAAAAGTGGCACAGAGCCCAAAAATATCGAGCAAATTTTAAAAGAGAGCAGCCTAGCCCCGATAATGATGCCAAGCTATATCTTCATCGTTGATGATATACCAACGCTTGCAAGTGGTAAGGTTGATTTTAAGGGGGTAAAAGCTCTAGCGGTCTCACTTCTAGCGGAGTGAGAGGCACCGCCCTCTTTTTTCGTGATAAAATGCGCCAAAATACTACCCAGATTGCAGTTGCGACTGACATTTGCATAAATCTTAAAAATTTATCTTTTTTTGCAAATTCCACTATTGATTTTATTTTTTAGAAAGAGTTTTGTATAAAATTTCTATTGCTTTTTAAATTTGGTGCAATTCGTGCGATTGTTTGCTAAATTCTGCCTTTACAAAATTTTACTGGCAGATCATAAAAGATGATGCCATACGAATAGTGAACAAACGGGCTATAACGTAGAAAAAGGTAACAAAGAGCTGCTAATTAAGATAAATTTTGCCCTAAATGAGCTTAACAAGGAAGGAGCTTTAAGCGAAATTTCGCTTAAATACTTCGGCAAAGACATTTCTAAATAAGGAGAATCAATGAATTTTAAGCCCATTTTTGGCTTGATCGCAGGTGCTTTTTTAGCTTTAAATTTAAATGCTTCAACTATCAAAAAAGGCGAACTTATCATCGCAACTGAAGGTACTTACTCACCTTACTCATTTTACGATGAAAAGGGCGAGCTAGTAGGATATGACGTAGATATTGCAAGAGCAGTAGCGCAAAAGCTAAATTTAAAAGTTGAGTTTCTAACAGCTCCTTGGGATGCGATGCTTGCGGCTTTTGATGCTGGTAAGGCCGATGTTGTATTTAATCAAGTAAGTATAAACGAAGATAGAAAGAAAAAGTATGGTATGAGCGTGCCTTACACTATGCCATATCCGGTAATTGTCGTACATAAAGACAATAACGACATAAAAAGCTTTGTTGATCTAAAAGGCAAAAAGAGTGTGCACTCTGCGACTAGCAACTGGGCAGCGATAGCCGAGAAAAACGGTGCAACAGTGGTTGTGGCTGATGGCTTTAGCAAAGGCGTGGAGCTTATCATCTCAAAAAGAGCTGATGATACGATAAACGATAACGTCACTTTTTATGACTATATCAAACAACGCCCAAATGCGCCACTAAAAATCGCATACACAAGCAACGAGCCGATGCCAACAGCTGCAATTGTTAAAAAAGGCAACACTGAGCTACTAGAAGCGATAAACAAAGCACTTGATGAACTAAAAGCCGAGGGTAAGATAAGCGAAATTTCGATGAAATATTTTGGAAAAGATATTTCAAAATAAAGGATCAAAATGAAATTTAAAAATTTATTAAAAGTAGTAGCCGTGCTTGCAATGGCTCTAAATTTACAAGCAAAGACCATAAAAGACGGCGTGCTAACAGTAGCAACTGAAGGTACTTATGCTCCTTTTACATTTTATAATGACAAAAATGAGTTAGTGGGATACGACGTAGATATCGCAAGAGCGGTAGCGCAAAAGCTAAATTTAAAAGTTGAGTTTCTAACAGCTCCATGGGACGCGATGCTAGCAGCATTTGACGCTGGCAAAGCAGACGTTGTATTTAATCAAGTAAGCATAACTGATGAGAGAAAGAAAAAATATGCTTTTTCAGTACCTTATACTGTAACATTTGGTGCCATCATCACTAGAAAAGATAATAACGACATAAAAAGCTTTGCCGACCTAAAAGGCAAAAGAAATGCCGACTCAGCTACGAGCAACTGGGCGAAAGTCGCCGTAAAATACGGCGCTGAACACGTCGTAACAGATAGTTTTGCTAAAAGTATGGAGCTTCTTATATCAAGACGCGTAGATGCTGTTGTAAGAGACAACATCGTATTTTACGACTTTATAAAAGAGCGTCCAAACGCACCTGTAAAGATAGCCGCCTCACTTGATGAAAAAGACTACACAGCAGCAGCTGTTAAGAAAGACAACGCCGAACTTGCAGAGCAAATTTCAAATGCACTAAACGAACTTTCAAAAGAGGGCAAACTAGAAGCCATCTCAAAAAGCTACTTTGGCAAAGACGTCTCAAAATAAATTTATAAACCAACAAGGCAGAAATGGAAAATTTAGATAGAGTGATCGAGCTTGTTTCAAGCTCGACGCTACCGATGATCATCGCACTTTTAAAAGTGACGATCCCTCTTACTTTGCTCTCGTTTTCGCTAGGGCTTGTCATCGCTATTATCACAGCAGTAGCGAGGCTTTCAAATATAAAAATTTTAAAATTTATATTTGCTACCTACGTTTGGATATTTCGCGGCACACCGCTTCTTGTGCAGCTTTTCATTGTATTTTATGGGCTTCCTAGCATCGGTGTCACGCTTGATACTTGGAGCGCGGCGACTATTGCATTTAGTCTAAACGTGGGTGCTTATGCGTCTGAGTCCGTAAGGGCTGCCATACTTTCTGTGCCAAAAGGTCAGTGGGAGGCTGCCACATCGCTTGGCATGACACACTATCAAATTTTAAAGCGCATCATCGCACCTCAAGCAGTGAGGATCTCGTTGCCACCGCTTTCTAACACATTTATAGGCCTTGTTAAAGACACTTCACTAGCAGCTTCTATAACGATGGTTGATATGTTTATGGTCGCTCAAAGGATCGCAGCAAGGACCTTTGAGCCACTCATCCTCTACATCCTAGCAGCACTTATCTACCTGGTGGTTTGCACACTTTTAACCTATCTTCAATCAAGGCTTGAAAAAGCTGTCTCAAGGTATGTCTAATGGCTATAAATTTTAAAAATATAAGCAAATCTTACGGCGATCATTTGGTGCTAGATAACATAAACACAAGCTTCAAAGAAGGACAAACGACCGTGATCGTTGGCTCATCTGGTTGTGGCAAATCAACACTTCTTAGATGTATAAATTTACTTGAGATCCCACAAAGTGGCATTTTAGAGGTAGATGATAGAGCTTTAAATTTTAAAGAGAAGCTTAGCTCAAAAGAGCTTTTAGAAATTCGAAAAAAAACAGGCATGGTTTTTCAAAGCTTTAACCTTTTCCCACACCTAACAGCGCTTCAAAATGTCACCGAAGCTCCGATCTATGTTCAAAAAAAGGATAAAAACGAAGCGGTAAAAAAGGCAAAAGAGCTTTTAGCTAAAGTGGGGCTTAGTCACAAAGAAGATACCTATCCAAACAGGCTCTCTGGCGGTCAAGCACAGCGTGTAGCCATCGCTAGAGCCCTGGCTGTAAATCCATACTTTTTACTGCTTGATGAGCCTACAAGCGCGCTTGATCCAGAGCTAGAGGCTGAAGTTTTAAAGGTCATCTTATCTCTTGCAAAAGAGAAAAAGTCTATGATCATCGTCACTCATAATATGAATTTTGCTAGAAAGATAGCTGATAGAATTTTGTTTTTAGATAAAGGCATGATCGCATTTGATGGCTTGGTAGATGAGTTTTTCAATAGCCAAAACGAAAGAATAAAAAGCTTCATCTCGGCTATGGATATATGAAAATTTTAGCTAGAAAATCTAGCTAAAATTACATTAAGCAAAGTGAGGTTTTATCTGCTCTATCCAAGCTGAAATTCTACCCTCCGTTTTGTCACTTTGATTGTCAGCGTCAAGTGCTAGGCCTACAAATTTTCCATTTTTTACAGCATCAGAGCCATCAAATGTATATCCATCAGTACCGACCTCACCAACTACCTTTGCGCCAGCTTTTACGACCTCATCATAAAGCTTTGCCATGCCATTACAGTACTCATCTGAGTAGCTCTCACTATCGCCCATACCAAAAACAGCAACCGTTTTACCGCTTAAATTTAACGCTTTAAAGTCAAAGGCATCCCAGTCATCTTGAAGATCGCCACTGCCCCAAGTCGATGTGCCAAGGATGAGCTTATCAAAGCTATTTAGTTTTGCTGCGTCTACATCGGCAACGTTTAAAAGCTCATTTTCAAGGCCTAGACCCTCACTTATAAGTTTTGCTGCATCTTCGGTATTTCCCATGCTGCTTCCATAAACTATACCTATCATTTTTATCCTTTTTAAAAAATTTTACTAATAATCGTATAAGGCACAAGCTTGATCAAACCTCTCGCATAACAGTGCCTAACCTCAACGTGTCGCCTAAATTCCTCATTTCTAGGAAAAACGATATAAACCATCTCACACTCGTGACCAAGCACACCGACGGCTCTATCTATATCGTCGTTTAAATTTCTCATATCATCAAAGCTTACTTTTTTAAAGCTTGGCATGACGCTGAGCAAATTTTTACCATCTTTTTTGACCGAAATGACACCGCCATTTAACACGACCTCTTTATCTTGATGGCGGAGGCGTATTTTATCATAAACAAATTGACAAAACATCTGTGCCGCATCGATACAAAACTCAAATTTCCCACTTACATAAAGCATTTTTATCATCTTTGCAGCCGCCATTTTTGGCTCTTTTGCTATAAATTTGATCTTTGAAAAGTCGCCTTTTAAATAAGCATTTATGATGATATTTGATGAAAAACAAAAGCGATCTGCTGGCTTAAAATTTAGACATTTTTCGCGAAGTAGGAAATTTATCCTAGCCTCAAAAATTTCTTTGAAATTTAGAAATTTAGCGTAAGAAAGTGGTATTTTTAGCTCACTTTCTACACCAGAATTATAAAGTGCAATAAAAATTTTTGCACGTGAAAGCCTATCAAGCTTTGCAAAAATATTTGGAGTTATTTCGCCAATATCTGATAAAAGCCCGAATCTCATTGATTATTCTTTGCATCCAAATTCCTTATCTAGCCCAAAGACCTTGCAGTACTCGCAAAATACGCAGCTAACGCTTCTTTTTGCACAAACAATTGGAATATTTCTCTTTTTTGCTTGAGTTTTAATAGTCTTCATAGTGTTGTGGTTTAAAAAGCTAGTTAGCATCACCACACACTCGGTATCTTGAGGGATTGGCTTGCGATTTACACGGTTTTCATTTCTAGCATCCCAGTGTTCTATCTTCTCAGCTCCCAAATCATGTAAAACTGCCTTGATAGGTGTTATCTCATCTGCACCGATAACTAAAACTGACATAATAAGCTCCTAAAATTTATTCATTTTCTGATAATGATTATAAGGAAGCTTAACTAAAATTTTTCTTAGTTATGATATTTATTATCACTTATATGTAGAAATTTGTAACGTTTTACTTAGATATTTAAACATCTAAATTCTCTTAACCTTAGATACCGCAAACAAAAATATGATAAGTCCGCTTGCGGCAAAAAAACTACCGACATTGCCGATATTTCGCTCGCCTAAATGAACTATCGTCTGATGCCCTATTAGCGCCCCTGCTCCGATACCTATGTTATAAATAGCCGAAAATATCGCCATTGCAGCATCAGTTGCATTTGAGGCTAAATTTAGCACTTTTATTTGAAAACTCATATTTACACCAGCTATGCCAAGCCCCCAAACAAAGGCCAAGACTAGCATTAAAACTTCATTTTTAGCAATAAAATTTAACAAAAGCAAGCAACATAAAATAAGCATAATAGAAATTGCTGAAAATGCATTTGGAATAAGCTTATAAAATTTAGAGAAAAGCAGGCTTGCAACTACACCAGCAACACCAAATATAAGCAAAAATATTGTGATAAATTTTCCGTCAAAGCCACTGATATCTTTTGCAAATGGCTCAATGTAACTATAGGTGCTAAAATGCGCACTTATGATAATTGCAGTTAGTAAAAATACAACCATCAAAAGGCCATTTTTTGCAAGCTCTGGTAAGCTTTTAAGTGAGCCTGAGTTTTTACTAGGTAAAATCGGTAAAATTTTATGCAACCAAAAACCAACTCCTACTGCAAAAACCCCAATCAGTCCAAATGTAATACGCCAACCAAAGGCGTCACCTATTATCCTGCCAAGCGGTAAGCCAAGTATCATCGCAAGCGAGGTGCCAAGCGCTAAAAGACCAAGAGCTTGCGAACTTTTATTTATCGGTGCTAGCCTAACAGCAAGTGAAGCAGTGATAGCCCAAAAAATGGCATGGGCAATAGCTATCATCAACCGAGCAACAATTAAAATTTTAAAATTCCAAGCAAAGGCACAAAGAGTATGAGCTACAACAAATACGATAAAAACCTTTAAAAGAAGAGATCTTCGCTCTAAATTTGCAGTTAAAAGCATAAGCGGTAAAGAGAGTATAGTGACGCTCCACGCATAAATCGTGATGATAAGACCGGTATCAGCCGTGCTCATATCAAAGTCTTTTGCAATATCACTTAAAAGTGGCACTGGAACAAACTCAGTAGTGTTAAATATAAAAGCACAAAAAGCAAGAGCTATAACCCTTAAATAGGCCACCCTATGAACACTTATCAAATTTTATCCTTAATTTTTTTTCATTACGGTAATGGAATTTTGCTTAAAGTTAGTAATTCAAAAGGCAAAATTCTCATAATTTATTAATGACATAGATTAATAGTAGATTTTGGAAATTATCTCTATAATAAAAGATTTTTAAAAATCGTAAGAAAATTTAAGGCGGAAAAATGGCTAAAATAATGAAAACTATGGACGGAAACGAGGCTGCGGCGCACGCGGCTTACGCATTTACGGAGGTTGCGGGCATCTACCCGATCACCCCTAGCTCGCCGATGGCAGACTACACCGATATGTGGGCGGCTCAGGGTAAGAAAAATCTATTCGGTATGCCGGTTAAGGTAGTCGAAATGCAAAGCGAGGGCGGGGCTGCGGGCACCGTGCACGGCTCGCTGCAAGTAGGCGCGCTAACTACCACATACACGGCTTCGCAAGGACTTTTGCTAAAAATCCCAAACATGTACAAAATCGCAGGCCAGCTACTACCCGGCGTTATCCACGTGAGCGCGCGCTCTATCGCGGCTCAGGCGCTTTCTATCTTTGGCGATCACCAGGATATTTATGCCTGTCGCCAGACGGGATTTGCTATGCTGGCAAGCGGCTCCGTACAAGAGGTCATGGATATCGCGGGCGTCGCGCATCTAGCGGCTATCAAGGGTCGCGTGCCGTTTTTACACTTTTTCGACGGATTTCGCACGAGCCACGAGATACAAAAGATCGAGGTGCTTGACTATGCGCACTTTGATAGGCTTCTTGACCGCGAGGCGCTACAAAAATTTAGAGACGAGGCGCTAAGCCCAGAAAACCCGAAAACTCGCGGTACGGCTCAAAACGACGACATTTATTTTCAGACGCGCGAGCTAGCTAACCGCTACTACGATGCGGTGCCTGATATCGTGGCCGAGTATCTAAAAGAAATTTCAAAAATCACGGGACGCGATTATAAACCGTTTAATTATTACGGCGATCCGCACGCTACGCGCGTCGTGGTCGCGATGGGCTCTGTCACGCAAACTCTCGAAGAAGTGGTCGATCACCTACGCGCAAAGGGCGAAAAAGTAGGCGTACTAAAAGTGCATCTATACCGTCCGTTTAGCCTAAAATACCTCTTTGACGTGATGCCTGAGACGGTAGAAAAGATCGCCGTGCTAGACCGCACCAAAGAGCCCGGAAGCCTCGGCGAGCCGCTATATCTGGACGTCAAGGCGGCGTTTTACGGACGCAAAAATCAGCCCGTGATCGTGGGCGGACGCTACGGTCTGAGCTCAAAAGACGTCGATCCTGCACAAATGCTGGCGGTCTTTGAAAATTTAAATTTAGAGGGGCCCAAAAACGGTTTTACCGTCGGTATCGAGGACGACGTGACCTTCACCTCGCTAAAAGTCGGCGAGAAAATTTCGCTAAGCGACGCAAGCGTGAAAGAGTGCCTATTTTACGGCCTTGGCGCGGACGGTACCGTTGGGGCGAATAAAAACTCAATCAAAATCATCGGCGATAAAACCGAGCTTTACGCGCAGGCGTATTTTGCCTACGATAGCAAAAAATCAGGCGGCTACACGCGCTCGCATCTGCGTTTCGGTAAAAACCCTATCCGCTCGACCTACCTCGTCTCAAATCCTCACTTCGTAGCCTGCTCGGTCGCGGCGTATCTTGAAATTTACGACGTCATAGACGGTATCCGCGATGGCGGGACGTTCCTGCTAAACTCGATCTGGGACGCCGAGCAGACGGTCGCTAAACTGCCGAATAAAGTAAAGAAAATTTTAGCCGAGAAAAGAGTAAATTTCTACATCATCAACGCTACTAAGCTAGCTCGCGAGATCGGGCTAAAAAACCGCACGAACACCATCATGCAGTCGGCGTTTTTTAAGCTAGCCGACATCATTCCGTTTGCCGACGCGCAAAAATACATGAAAGAGTACGCGCACAAAGCCTATGCCAAAAAGGGCGAAGCGATCGTAGAGATGAACTACAAGGCCATCGATATGGGCGCGGACGGGCTGGTTAAGGTCGCGGTCGACCCTAGCTGGGCAAATTTGACGGATGACGCGAGCGCGGAGGAAAAATACGTCGGCGACGAATTTATAGAAAAAATCGTCAAGCCTATCAATGCCGCTAGGGGCGATAGCTTGCCGGTTTCGGCGTTTGTGGGCTTTGAGGACGGACACTTTAAATCAGGCACCACGGCCTACGAAAAACGCGGTATCGGCGTGATGGTGCCTAAGTGGATCGAGGAAAATTGTATCCAATGTAACCAGTGCGCCTTCGTTTGCCCTCACGCGGTGATCAGGCCGTTTCTCATCGATGAAAACGAGCTCGCCGCCGCTCCGCAAACCGTGCAAGATCACGTCCTAGACGCCAAAGGCAAAGAGGTAAAAGGGCTAAAATATAAAATCCAAGTAAGCCCGCTTGACTGCACCGGCTGCGAGCTGTGCGCTCAAATTTGTCCGAGCAAGGAAAAATCGCTCGTCATGGTGCCGCTAGCCGAGGAGATGGAGAAAAACGAGCAGGAAAATGCGGATTATTTATTTAAAAAGGTAACCTACAAAGACGATCTGATGAGCAAAGATAGCGTCAAGGGCGTAGGCTTTGCTCAGCCGCTATTTGAGTTTCACGGTGCATGCCCGGGTTGCGGCGAGACGCCTTATATAGGGCTTGTTACGAGACTGTTCGGCGACCGTATGATCGTGGCAAACGCCACCGGTTGTAGCTCGATCTATGGCGGTAGCGCGCCTTCGACGCCTTATACGACGAACAAAGAGGGCAAGGGCGTAGCGTGGGCGAATTCGCTCTTTGAGGATAACGCGGAGTTTGGTATGGGTATGAACGTCGCGGTAGAGACTCTGCGCCACCGTATAGAAGACGTGATGCTACGCACCAAAGATACCGTGCCAAACGCTCTAGCCGCGCTATACTCCGACTGGATCGCGCACAAAAACGACGGCGAGAAGACGACGCAAATAGCTAAAATTTTGACCCCTGTTTTGGAGCAAAATTTAAGCGTAGAGGGTGTAAAAGAAATTTTAGAGCTAAAAAGATATCTCGTCAAAAAATCTCAGTGGATCATCGGCGGCGACGGCTGGGCCTACGACATCGGCTTTGGCGGGCTTGATCACGTACTAGCTAGCGGCGAGAACGTAAACGTGCTCGTGCTTGACACCGAGGTCTACTCAAACACCGGCGGCCAGAGCTCAAAATCAAGCCGCGCGGGCTCCATAGCGCAGTTTACCGCTAGCGGTAAGCCGATGCAGAAAAAGGATCTGGGCTACATCGCGATGACCTACGGAAATATCTTCGTAGCTCAAATCAACTCAAACGCGAGCCAGGCAAACACGATAAAAGCGATCGCCGCAGCCGAGGCCTACGATGGACCTAGCCTCGTGATCGCGTATTCGCCGTGTATCGCGCACGGTATTAAGGGCGGCATGGCCTACTCCGGCGGTCAAGGCGAGCTAGCGACTAAATGCGGCTACTGGCCGACCTATGTCTACGACCCGCGCCTAATCAAAGAGGGCAAAAATCCGCTCAAAATGACCTCAAAAGAGCCTGACTGGTCGCTTTACGAGGAGTTTTTGCTAAACGAGATTCGCTACAACTCGCTTAAAAAGACAAATCCTGAGCATGCCGACGAGCTGCTGGCTAAAAACAAGGCCGACGCGCAAAGACGCTACCGCCAGCTAAAACGCCTAAGCTTGGCTGACTTTAGCGATGAGGTCGAGTCTGGCGCGCCTGAGAGCGCCGAGGATGCCTCTACCGGCAGCGTAGCCGAGTAAGGCACGAATTCTCCCACTTAAATTTATTATGTGGGAGAATTTTCTTTTTTAGATAATTTCACTTAAAAAAATTAAATAACCCATAAGCAAAATAAGCAAGTTTCTAAATCCTTAAAGTGAAATTAAGTCGTAAAAAGTCAAAATCGCATATTTTAAAATAAGTAAAAAGGAGCAAAAATGCTTATTACTATAATTGTCGTTGTTATTGCCTTAGCGGCTTATATTATTAAAATATATAATAAACTACAATCAATGATGCAAAATATCAGAGAGAGCTTCGCAAATATCCAAGCTACGCTCAAAAAACGTTTAGATCTATCAAATCAAATAATAGATATAGCTAAAGATTATGCAAGTAGTGAACAAATGATTCAACTTGGCGTTTCTGGAAATGGAATCGCAAAAGTAGCTGCTTTGGCTCAAGCCTTTCCGGAACTAAAGGCTAACGAAACATATCAAATGCTAATGTCGCAGTTAGAAAAAATCGAGAGCGAACTCCTAAATAAACGTGAGAGCTACAATGCTGAGGTTAAAAGCTATAATTCTTATAAAAATGCATTTCCACAAGTCCTAATAGCCTCAAAACTATCTTTTGAATCAGTCGCTTATTTTGACATTAACGATGAGGACTTTAGCGAAAATTTAAAAATATTTAAAAAAGATGATTCGGCTAGAATACAAGAAATTTTAAGTGACTCTAATAAGAAAATCACCGATATTGCAATGAATGCGAAAAAGATGATTAACGATAAAATTTCAAATAATCCAAACCAAAAAGAGTAACTTTTTATAAAATCATAAATGGTTTGAATGGCTAAAATTTTAAAAGAGATAGATGAATCAAATTAGTCCATTTAAACCGGTTTTTGATAAAAACTCTAAAATTTTAATCCTCGGATCCTTCCCTTCCGTAGTTTCTCGCAAGCTGGGCTTTTACTACGCAAATCCACAAAACCGCTTTTGGCGAGTGCTGGCCGGGATTTTAAACGCTCCGCTGCCTACAAGCACGGATGAAAAGATAAAATTTCTGCTCGCTCACCGCATCGCTATCTACGACGCTGCGATCTCGTGCGAGATAAAGGACTCGAGCGATGCTAAAATGACCGCCGTCGAGCCTGCAAATTTGGAGCCGATTTTTAGCGGAGTGCGCATAGCGCAGGTATTTTCAAACGGCGGCAAAGCGCACAAAATCTGCGAAAAATACCTAAAAACTCAAATTTTAAACGCAACGGGTAAAGAACCAGTCAAGCTACCCTCGACTAGCTCGGCGAATGCAAATTTTAGCTTTGAAAGGCTCGTGCAAGAGTGGACGGTCGTCGCGGAGGCGCTAAAAGACGGCTAAATTTGACGTGAATTCTAAAATTTAACTCATCCGAAATAATCGTGCCTTCACCTTAAATTTAGTTTCAAAATTTAAAATTACCCAAATAAAACAAAGCAGGAAAAACCGTGAAAATCCTAAAATTTCTATTTTTACTTCCGCTTCTAGCCATCGGTGCGCAAGCACTAGAGCCAAAAATCGTAATGAAGCCCGAAGCGAGCCTAAAAAACGGCCTTTACTACGTAAAAGGCAAGCTCTACGACGACACGCTAAAGATGCTTCGATACAGCGTTGAGGACCTATATGACGTAAATGCGATGGGCATGGTCTATCCGAGGATAAAACCTTTGCCGCCCACGCTCATACGCGAGATAGATGTGCAGGGCGGCACGGCGGTGCGATACAGGGACTATTTTGACGGCAGGGACAAGCCCTCAAACGAATACCCCCTAAAAAACGGCATCCGCGAGGGTACGGCCAAGCACTACCACGCAGATAGCGGCGCTCTGATGGGCGAGAGCGAATACAAAAATGACGTCCGCGACGGGCGCTACCGCCGCTACTACTTTGACGAGGGCGGCGCGTTAAAGCAGGAGGGCACCTACAAGGCAGACAAGCGAGAGGGCGTATTTACCGACTATTACGTTAGCGGCGAGGTTAGCGCACGTAGCCCATACGCGGGCGGGCTTCGAAACGGCGAGGACTTCGACTACTACAAAAGCGGTAAAATTCTAGGCGTGCGAACCTACAAAGAGGGCAAGCGAGAGGGCGCGGAAACGTGGTACTACGAAAGCGGCGCCGTGGAGGAGACGGGCGAATACAAAAACGACCGCAAAAATGGCGTTTGGAAGCGATTTTATGAAAACGGCAAAACGCGCGTAGTAGAAAACTACAAAGACGGCGAAAAAGACGGCGCCGCGCGCGAATACTACCCAAGCGGCAAGCTGCGAGGCGAATACGAGTACAAAGACGGCCGCCAAACGGGCGCGGGGTTGGACTACTACGAGAGCGGGGCGCTGGCCGCAAAGGTGATGTTTAAAAACGGGCGCTATCACGGGCTGTACGAGGAGTATCACGAAAACGGCAAGCTAAAAGCCAGAGTGATGTTTGAGGACGGGCTGGAAACCGGCGAGGCACGCCACTACTACGCAAACGGCAAACTAGAGGCCCTGGGCGATTTTGAGCGCGGCAGGCTTGTGCGCGCTAAAAAATACAACGAATCAGGCAAGCTAATCAGCGATAAGTCTGATAAAAACGGACTGCCGAGGGAATAAATACTAAAATAAGTTGCTACTGGCATCATTTGAATTTTTACCAAACCAAATATTTACGTCCTTTTGTATTTTGAATATTTTAATTGGCTTTAAATAACACTACAATAGTCGTACTTAATATTAAAATTTTATATTTATCTTTTGCATCTTAGCCATAAAAGTAGCAATCTCATTTATAAAATCGATAATATTTTTATAAATAAAAGCGAAATTTCAATATAACAAGTAGTATAATTGCAAGCATATAAATATTATTTTTTATATTTTAAGCGTATTTTGATTTTTGTATTCTGGTTTTTAAATATCTTAATAAGGAGCAAAAATGCATACTCTTGGTCTAATCATAGCTCTACTTACGCTTTTTGTTGTAGGCTGGGCGATTTTAAAAGGCAAATACGCCACTTTCGTGCTTTTACTATCTGGTGTTATCATGCTTGTCTCTTCAGTCATTCTTGATACGGGAGAATTTTTACCAGAAAAGGTAAAGAGCACTGGAAATTCCTTACTGGATGTAGTTGAGTTTATCCGCTATATGCTCTCAAATAATTTTTCTCAACTTGGACTTTTAATCATGTTAATGGTCGGTTTTGCAAGTTATATGACCCATATCGGAGCAAATCAAGCCTTTGTGGGCATCGCCACAAAAAGGTTTAAAGCCATAAAAAGCCCATATTTTATGATATTCATAGCTTTTTGCGTAGCAAAACTTATAAGCATGGTAATAACCAGCGCAGTTGGACTTGGCGTGCTTTGTCTTGCACTTCTTGGACCAGTTCTTATATCACTAGGACTAAATAAACTAAGCGTTGGTAGTATTTGTGCGATGAGTGGAGCTAGCTCAATGGTGCTTCTTGGCTCATCGACAGCTGCTGCTGCAAAAGCAACTGAACTTGAGGTGCTTGATTATGTTTTTATCTATAAAATTCCAGCGGCTCTTCCAACTGTACTCGTGATCGGCATTGCATTAGTTCTTTGGAATAGATACTTAGACAAAAAAGAAGGTTGGGTTTGTAGTGAGCATATAGGAGAGAGCATTAGTTTTGACGATAAGGTGGATGTTCCAAAAGAGCAAGCACCTATAATCTATGCTCTTTTACCATTTTTACCGATGATTTTAGTAGTAGTTTTTTCGCCATATTGTTTAAAAACTATAAAACTAAACATATCAAGCGTCATAATCCTTTCTATGATAATTGCTATGGTTTTTGAAGCATTTAGGCATAAATTTAGCTTTGAAAAGCTTGGCGAAGGGCTAAAAATATTTTTTAATGCCATGGCAAAAAGCTTAAGCGGTGTTGTTATGCTAGTTGTGGCAGCTGGTATATTTGCTGAAGGTTTTAAAGCTCTTGGTATGCTTGATGCTATTGTAAATTTGGCAAAAAGCATAGGCTTTGGGGGGCTTGGCATGTCTATACTTTTTGTATTTATAACAACCATCGTTACAATCATAGCTGGCTCAAATGGTGCAAGCTTTTATCCACTTTTAAACATGGTACCAAATATAGCTAAGAGTTTAAACATCAACTCTGTTATGCTCGTACTTCCTATGCATCAAGCCTCCACAATAGCTAGACCACTTTCACCTGTCTCTGGCGTAGTGGTAGCCATTTCAGGCATGCTTCACATTAGCCCGCTTTCACTAATTAAAAGATGTAGCGTGCCAGCTATTTTAGGTCTTATAAGCCACCATATATTTGTATTTTTACTATCATTTTAAGGAGAAAATATGAGATGGAGCTTTGATGATTCTTATGTAGATTTTGATAGCGAAATTTTTACCTCATCGTTTGAAAATCTAAAAGCACAAAATGAAAATTTAGTTAAATTTTTAAACAATAGCGAGCTTACCAAAGCTATCATCTCATACGAAGAAGCATACAAAGAAGCAGCTAGCCTACTCGCATTTTGTCGTTGTAAAAGTAGTGATAATACAAAAGATGAGCTAGCTAGTAAATTTGAGTTAAAAATAAAAGAGCAAAAAGCTAAACTTGATACGGCAAAGGAGATACTTTTTGATAAATTTGATAGCCTAAAAAGTGATGATAAAATTTTTCAAAGCGCTCAATTTAAACATATAAAATTTCTATATTTAGAGCATAAAAATAGCAAGAGTAAAATACGAAAAAAGAGTGAAAGAGATTTTTTTGCAAATTTAGCGCTCACAAATTTTTTCCCACTTTTTGCAAATTTTAGACATCTAAATAATTTAATAAATATCTCTGCTACCAATAAAAATGCAAAAACACAAAGCTATAATCTTGCAAAATGTATGGGTATATTAAAAGGATCAGATGATGAAATTTTACGCAAAAATGTGTTTGATGCTCTGAGTTCTCACTATGATAAATTTTCCGATCTTTATCTTGATATCTTAAATATGCTTCATGGATTTAGACTGGCTAAATTTAAGGCAGCAAAAGTTGATTTTTTAACTCCAAGCCTTGAAGAAAATAAAATAAGCCTTGACACTTTAAACGCCATGCAAGAAGCCATTAGCAAAAGAGTGGAAAAAATAAGAGAATGCGTAAGAGTAAGAGCTAGCTTTTTAGGTGGCAAAAGTATGAGAAGTTGCGATCTTTTGGCACCTTATCCACTTAGCAAGCATAGTGAAATTTCTCATGACGAGGCTATTAAAATCATCAAAAAAGCATTAAAACCACTGGGCGAAGATAGTTTTATAAAGCTTATGATAGACAAACACTGGATAGAAAGCGATGTAAGAGAAAATAAAGCTGGCGGAGCATTTTTTGTAAGTTTGCCAAAATTTAAGCAACCAAGAATTTTTACCACATATATGAACACTCTTTCGCACTTAATCCAGCAAGCTCATGAGCTTGGGCATGCTTGGCACTACTACTTGATGCGTGATCTTCCGGTTTTAAGCGCAAACTTTCCAATGAGCTTAGCCGAGAGCGCGAGTACATTTAATGAGACTCTTTTACGAAATGAGCTAAAAAAAGATGACTCACTTAGGGTAGAAATTTTATGGCAGGAGCTAAAAAGCGCTGCAAATTTTTTACTTCATATAAGCGTTAGATACGAGTTTGAAACTAGCTTTATAAAACTGCGACAAAAAGGTCAAGTCAGCAAAAAAGATGCAAATGATCTTTTAAAACAAGCTTGGGATAAATTTTATAAAGATAGCACAAGCGATGTTGAAGAATTTTTGCCATATTTTAAGCCACATTTTTATAAAACAGATAACTACATCTACAACTATCCTTATAGTGTCGGCTATCTGCTATCACAATTTTTTCTAAGTGAGTTTAAAAAAGACGAAGTAAAATTTTGCAAAATTTATAAACAATTTTTAATAGAGTGCGGCACGAAAAGCGTAGAAGAACTAGTGAAAAAACACTTTAAAAAAGATACAAAAAAGTGCGAATTTTGGCTGATTGGTATAGATGAAGCACTAAAAAATTTAGATGAGTTTAAAAAGGTAGTGGCTGTATAAATTTACTAGTTATCTTAAACGTTTTATTTTTTTTCGAGAAATTTTATAAATTTTTGATGGAGTATCTTCGAAAAAATGATCATCTACTATTTCATCAGCCACGCTCATAGCCCAAGCTTCATTAAAATTTTGCCCATTTTTGTTCGCACTACTTGAATAAAGCCAGTCAAATTTAGCTAAAAATTTTTCGTGCTCGCACTCTTTTACGACTCTAATAGCCTTTAAATTTGGATACAAAAATGTGGCTTTCCTTGAACGGCGTATAAAATTTTTATACTTTTTTGGCACTCTAACAAGCTCATTTAAAACGCTAAATTTTGCCGTCGTGATAAGGCAAGGTTTATTTTCATCACGCATTTTGGCCTTATTTATCTCTTTATAATCTTTACTCAAAAAGCCAGCTGTCGTATCGGTTTGTGCTAGAAATATCATAATTTTTCTCTTTTTGATAGTAAAAATATACAAGAGATTATTAGGGCAAATCCCAAAAAGTCCCAAAATACAAATTTTGTCCCAAGCCAAAAGTAGCCAAAAAATGCTGCGCTTAGTGGTTCTATACAGGCTAATAAACTAGCTTTTGCTGTGCCTATTAGCTTAACACCTATCATATAAAAGCTAAATGCAAAAATGGTGCCAAGCGTAATAACAGCAATAAATGCCAGCCATTGATTTATCCCATTAAGCCCAGCAAAATCCCAAACTCTCATATAGCAAGCAAGCACTACTCCACCCATAACCATGCCCCAACCAAGTGTGAGAGTGACTGAATATTTCGCATTCAGCCTTGCTGGAGCAAGATTATAAACACAAACGCAAATAGCGCTAACTAAGCACCAAAACAAGGCCTTTGGCGAAATGACAAGAGATAAAATTTGCGCATGTGTGCTCAGGAAAAATACGCCAAGCATGGCTAAAAATAGAGCTAAAATTTCAAGTTTTCTTGGGGCGCGTTTTTCTTTTATACAAATGACCATTAAAATTAAAGCAGGAGCAGTGTATTGAATAACAGTTGCAACTGCGGCATTTGAAAGCTCGATGGAGTAAAAGTAGGCATACTGCGTCATCATAAGCCCAAGTATGGCATAGACTAAAAACTCGCCAAGTAGCTTTATATCTTTAATCGGAGCAAAAACGGCATTTGGTTCTTTAAAAGCATAAAAAATTACAATAACAATGCCAGCTAGCATAAGTCTATATGGCACCAAAAAATCAGAATTTATACCAAGTGAAAATAGATATTGCCCACAAACCCCACTAAATCCCCAAAGGATACCGCCAACTAAAGTAAGGAGTATCCCAAGACGATGAGCATTCATTAAATTTATCTATCTTTATGAAGCTGTGCATCTTTGCCGTAATACGGCGAATATGGTCCATAAAGTATGCAGTTATGGCAATTTCTTGAAAACAAATAAGCATCTGCCATCACTGCTAGATCGTATGATCTATCTGAGATGGTATTTGCCACCTGTGAGATGACAGCTGAGACTAACATACCAAGTAGGCTACTTTGACCGCTGCTGCTATCTTCTGCTGTCATAGCACTGCCCTGCCAAAGAGTAGCGCCGCTTTTTATATCGATAAGCTTTGCTTCAAGGACAACCTTTGTTGAGCTTGAGATGACCGCATAGCTCGTACCATAATCTTTTATGTTTATGTAAAGCACACTATCAGCATGGAAAATTTTATCAAGCTTATTTAGTGGTACGGCTGCGATCTCGCTTGGCTCGGTTATGCCATTTAGCTTAAAAGTATCATTTACAAGAGTCACTGGAAATACATAGTATCCTGCTTCACTTAGTGGTGCGACTGCATTTGCCAAAACAGCAGCTGGACCTGAAATTTCTGTGCTATCGTTTGTTGGCATAAGTACCAAGATAGAGTGAGGTCTTTTTTGTAAAAATTCTGAGTAGTCGTATGGCTCAGGCTCTTTTATAGAGCAGCCCGTAAAAAATACTGCTAAAAATGCAAAGGCTATAAATTTAAGGCTATTTTTCATTATTTGCCCCCTCTTTTTGCTCTACTTTTTTCGGAGTTAAATTTTTAGAGCCTTTGATGAAATTTATATACTCCCTTGACTCTGGGAAATTCTCTACTTCTTTGTCAAAATTTGCATTTGCAGCGCCTAAATTTCCGTTATTTAAGTATAAAAGTCCAAGGTGTGCATATACGCCAGGAGCGATCTTATAGCCCTTTTGTATTGATATCTGCACCAAATTTTCTAAGCGTGAAATTTGCTCGTTTGTATCGCCCTCTTCATTTAGATAACCATATAGCGAGCTACTATATGATCCATCCCAATAATAAAGTGATCTTGGGCCGTTTGAATGGCCGCAACCCGCTAAAAATATGGCAAAAAGCGCAAAGCTGGCAAGCCTTATTTTACTTGCCATGCTCCACTTTCTATGCCATTTACTAGATTATTTACCGCTTCAATAATAGCTAGACTTAAAACCTTGCCATTTAGCGTAGAGTCGTATCCTGCTGTGCCGCCAAAACCGATGATCTCTCTGTTTGAAAGGGTGTATTCGCCAGCTCCGCTAACCGAATAGACAACCTCAGCTGTTTTGGTATCAACGATATTTAAATTTACCTTTGAATAGGCAGTTTGTTGCTTGCCTTTGCCAAGTATGCCAAATAGCTGATGATCGCCCGTAGTTTTTCGCCCAAACTCGGTCACGTCACCAGTTATCACGTATCTTGCACCTTTTAGATTTTGAGCGGTTTTACTTAGCTCGCTCTCTTGTTTGATCACTTTCATATTTGATCTATCAAGCACCAAAAATCTACCGCTTTGCTGTAAATTTGTGATCAAAATGCTTTGAGCTTGGTTACCAAGCCTATCCTCGCCATCAGCAAATACACCATTTTGGTAAGCTGATTGATTATTAAATCGACCTATCGAAACTGAAATTTTTTGACCATTGTAAACTGTGCCGTAGCTTGCTACTTTTGGAGTCTCAACAACCCTTGAACTCTCACTCGCACATCCAGCAAAAAGAGCTGCTGTAAGCAAAACTGCACCAAATTTAAATACATTTTTCATTTTTTATCCTTTGCGACAAAATCGCTTGTATATTACTAAATTTCTTTTTAAATAGCTTTAAATTTCATCCATGCGCCCTTTAGGTATCTAATCGTAAAAAGCACCGCCTTTGCAGCCCAGTCAGCAAACATTGCAAACCAAGTACCTATCATGCCAAGATCAAATGTGAGCGCAAAGACATAGGCCAAGATGACTCTACAAGCAAACATACAAATTAAATTTACAATCATCGGATATTTAGCATCCCCAGCAGCACGAAAAACAGTCGGATACGTATAGGCAAGTGGCCAAATAAGGCACATAGCGATACCGTGATACCAGACGATCTGTCTTGTTAAATTTATAGCTTCTTCCGAGAGATTATAAACCCTAAGCAGTGGCTCAAGTAAAAGCAAAATTACTGTTGTGCTAAAAAGCTGGACAATATAGATGCTTATCATCGACTTTCTTACGTAAAATTTAGCCTGAGCAAAGTCGTTTGCGCCAACGCACCTTGAGATGACTACACTAAGTCCTGTGCCTATCGCCATGCCAGGGAGCACTTGAAACATCACGATCGTCCCTCCCACGGCATTTGCAGCGATACTTGCCGTACCAAAGAGTGAAACAAGGCTTAAAACGATGATGCGACCCACGTAAAACATCGAATTTTCAAAACCATAAGGCACTCCGATATTTAAAATTTTTTTGATGATCTCGTAGTCAAATTTATAGACAAAGCTCTTTCTTATGTGAAGCTTTAGCCTTATATCAAGAAGCAAATAGACTATAACAAAGCAAGCAAGCATCTTGGCTATAAGTGTGCTAATGGCGATACCTAAAATACCAGTATGAAATGTATAAATACTAATGGCAGTTAGAAGTACATTTAATAAATTTGCAGCCGCCATAATATACATAGGTAGCTTTGCGTTTGACATCGTGCGAAAGATCGCCGCAGCTGCTGCATAGACAGCCAAAAATGGTGCAGAAATGGCAGAGAAAACAAGATAGTGACTAGCATCATGCCTTACTTGCTCACCAATATCGCCAAAGACATAATCTAGGATAATATCTTTTAAAACTATGATGACCGCTGCGATAAAAAGGGCAAAGATAAAACTAAACCAAACGAGCTGATTTGCTGTGATTTTGGCGTTGCCACTTTGTTTATTGCCTAGATACTGGCTAGCAACCACCGAGCCACCAGTAGCGATAGCTGTAAAAATGCTAATAAATAGTGCCATGACAAATTCCACAAGACTAATCGCACTTACAGCGCTTTCACTAACACTTGCTGCCATTAGCGAGTTTGCAAGCCCTAGACTATACTCTAAAAACTGCTCAACTGCAATAGGGAAAAAGAGCTTTGTAAGATCGGCATTTGAGAAAAATTTTGTATTTTGATCTTTGATTTTGTTTACCATGCTTCCCATAAGATAAACTTAAAAAATTTTAATATTTAAGCCAAGATCTGCTTTTTGCAAATCCTGACTTAAAAATTTTAGTGTCTTGAAAGATAATTTGTATCGTAGTTATTGCTTAAAAAGTCTTTATTTTCCATCATGGCGATGTGAAAATCTTTTGTTGTTTTTATGCCATTTATTATGAGCTGATCAAGAGCTACTTTCATCTTATGGATCGCCCTATTTCTATCAGTATCCCAAACCACGAGTTTACCGATCATGCTATCGTAATATGGCGGTATCGAATAATCTTGATAGATATGACTATCCATTCTTACATTGCGGCCACCTGGGCAGACATATTTTGTGATCTTGCCAGGACACGGTGTAAATGTATTTGGATCTTCAGCTGTTATCCTGCACTCGATCGCATGACCTTTTAGCTCAATGCTCTCTTGTGATGGTAGCGCCTCGCCTTCAGCCACTTTTATCATAAGCTCGATGATATCAAGTCCGCTTACCATTTCGCTCACTGTGTGCTCAACCTGAAGTCTTGTATTCATCTCAATGAAATAAAAGTCTAAATTTTTATCAACCAAAAACTCAAAAGTACCAGCTCCCTCGTAGCCGATCGCTTTTGCCGCTTTTATGGCTGTTTCGTGAAGTCTCTCTCTTGTCTTTTCATCAAGCAAAATAGCTGGGCTTTCTTCGATCAACTTTTGGTGGCGACGCTGCATAGAGCAGTCACGCTCGCCGATGTGAAGTACATTGCCATGGCTATCGCCAATTACTTGAACTTCGATATGACGTGGATTTAGGATATATTTTTCCATATACATTGTGCCATCACCAAATGCGCTCATAGCTTCGCTTTCAGCTGACCAAAATGCCTTTTCTAAATCCTCTTCACGTTCAACTACACGCATACCGCGTCCACCGCCACCTGCTGCAGCTTTTAATATAACTGGATAGCCTATCTTTTTAGCTAGCTCTTTTGCTGCTTTTGTATCAGCCACAGCGCCGTCTGAGCCAGGTATGACTGGCACGCCAGCTCTTTGCATGACCTGTTTTGCCTTACTTTTATCGCTCATCAAAGCCATCGCAGCGACACTTGGTCCTATAAATTTGATCTTGTGATGTGAGCAAATTTCAACAAAATTTTGATTTTCACTTAAAAAGCCATATCCAGGAAAGATAGCATCTGCTTCGCTGATCTCAGCCGCACTTATAATAGCTGGGATGTTTAGATAGCTGTCGCTTGAACGCTCTTTACCGATGCAAATGGCTACGTCAGCATATTTTACGTAAAGTGCGTCTTTATCAGCGGTTGAATAGACTACAACGGCTTCTTTACCCATCTCCTTTATCGTTCGCAAAGCACGAAGAGCGATTTCGCCTCGGTTTGCGATTAAAATTCTTTTTAATTCCATTAATTTTTCTCCACGCCAAATAACGGCAATCCAAACTCAACTGGCTGTCCGTCAGAGACTAGCATCTCAGTGATCTGGCAGTCAAACTCAGCCTCGATCTCGTTCATGATCTTCATAGCCTCGATGATACCTACTACATCGCCTTTTCTTACTCTTTGACCTACTTTTACAAATGGAGCAGCACCTGGGCTTGGAGCAGCATAGAAAGTACCTACCATAGGAGATTTTATGCTATCTTTTGGCGAGTTTGCAGCTGGTTTTACCTCTGAATTAACGACTACATTTACAGGTGCTGGAGCTGGTGCTTGTGCTGCTGGTTTAGCAGGCGCGCAATAATCTGAAAATTTTTCAAGCTCTACCTCAAAATCACCACTTTTTATTTTGATATGATTCATCTCCATATCATTAAAAAATTCGATAAGCTCTTTTATATCTTCTTTTTTCATAGAAATTTCTCCTAAATTTTTATATAAGCGTCTAATTGTAGCGAAAATTAGATAAAAAATTTTTTTATGAAGCAAAAACGAGAACTCAAAGCTACTCTTTTTTGCTAAGTTATTTTTCAGTAATAATTATCTTAATACCTTTAGTATCAACTAAACTTTCATCGATGATGATCTCATCTATCTTTGCTGCTCTTATCACGCCACTTTTTGGATTTTTTATACTTTTTATCGCTCCACTTGTGTTCACATCGACACTTGAATATTCAAACGCAAGACTTGTATCCATAAAATACAATCTTTTACGACCAAATTTTCCACGTAACAAAGTGCTTGCAAGCTCTTTATCGTGCAGTTTATAAGCGTCACATTTTTTGAGTTCCAAGCTAGATATTCGCCTGAGATTAGACAGTTTTGCGCGGTCACGTTTTCGCAGTTCCAAAATGCATCTTTTGAGATGAGTTTTGAGTTTGTGATGCGAAGGTTTTTGCAGCTATCAAAGCAGTAGTTGCCGTCTAAATTTAGCCCATCAACCTCCAAATTTTCGATATTTGCCCCGAAGTAATCCCCTTTTGCAAAGACGTTTTTTATCTTCACATCCGAGCATCCCCAAAGTGTCTCGGCAGCATCTGAGAAATTTACATTTTCAAGTGAAATTTGCGAGCTTTTTCTAAAGCTTTTTGGAGCATTGATGACCAAGTCTTTGAAGCTTAAATTTGTGCTGTACCACATACCAGCCCTTGCTAGAGGCTCTAGATAGCCGCCATTTAGCGTTATGTCATTTGCATACCAAAGCGGATATTTGTAGGCAAAAACACAATCGTTTAGCTTTAAATTTGAGCTATGTTTTAGCGGTGACTCGCCATCTTCAAAGATACAATTTGCAAAATTTACACCTTTTACACCAAACATCGCGCGCTCGCCGGTGAAAATTTCTTCTTTTCGTTCTTGCATTTTTGCCCCTTTATTAATTTTTGCTGTTAAAATTATACTAATTTTCATCTAATTTATTTGCTTTATTAAATTTACTTTAAAGATGCAAAGCGTTATAATCGCCCAAAAAAGGAGAAAGAATGGGTTTAAAGTCAGACTCTTGGATAAGAAAAATGTCGGTTGAGAAAAATATGATAGTGCCGTTTGCCGAGGAGCAGGTCGGACGCGGCGTGGTTAGCTACGGAGTGTCCAGCTACGGCTACGATATCCGCGTGGGTGACGAGTTTAAAATTTTCACCAATATCGGCGGTACCGTGGTCGATCCGAAAAATTTCGACGAGAAAAATGTGGTAGATTTTAAAGGGGGCGTCTGTATCGTCCCGCCAAACTCGTTCGCTCTAGCGCGCACGATCGAGTATTTTAACATGCCAGATAACGTGCTAGCCATCTGCCTAGGCAAAAGCACATACGCAAGGTGCGGTATCATCGTAAACGTCACGCCTTTTGAGCCCGGATTTAAAGGGCACATCACGATAGAAATTTCAAATACTACGCCGCTGCCGGCTAAAATTTACGCGAACGAGGGCATCGCGCAGGTGCTATTTATCGAGGGGGACGAGCCGTGCGAAGTAACTTATGCTGATAAAAATGGCAAATACCAAGCTCAAGAAGGTATCACACTACCAAGAATTTTGAAGTAGTTTTTATGTCTTTGCCAAGGTCAGATTTATTGTCTGCTTTTTATAGAAACTATAAACATTAATGAAAATTTGACGAAATAGAAGCTAGAAAGAGCGGAGCTTTGATAAACAAATTTTAAATTTGGCACAGCTTTTGCTTTAAATTTGGCAATTTAATACAGCATACAAACACATTTTAAGGATATTTATGTCTGATAAAAAAACCAAACTAGAGACAAAAGAAAAAAATTTAAGCGGAATTACAAATCCTATTTTTGAAAAAAATCTTCAAGCATTATTTCAGCAAGATGAGGTCTTAGCTGCGAGACTTTTTGGAATGAACCTACAAACTAAATACGAAATCGTTCTAGACAAAAGTGATCCAATACACATAAATATCATCAATAAAGAATCTAATAAAACAATATATAAAGATCCGGTTGAAGAAGTAAGCAAGATGCTTGCTGATATAGAAAAAAAATATAAAAGATATCCAGGACTTTTCTTTTATGGCTTAGGAACTGGTATATTTTATAAAGCTTTAGCAAAAAATAAGACTCATAAAAAAATTATTATCATAGAACCAGAACTTGAGATCATACATCTTGTTTTAAATATTATTGATATATCAGATGAGCTTAAAGATGAACAAATTGTTCTTTTTTATTCAGAATTTGCTACATATGTACAGTTTTACTATCTCGTATCGCATAGTGATTTAGATATATATGCTAAAACTTATAGCTTAATAATCCACTCTAACTATTATGATAATTTTGCAGATGACTATATCAAAATAAATAAAGATATAACAAGAGCCTTTTCACAAAATGTCGTATCTCATGGCAATAGTATAGATGACCTACTAATAGGTACAAAGCAGCATATCGAGAATTTACCTCATATGCTTACTAACTATTGCTACACAAATTTAGTTAAAAAAAGACACAGTCTTATGGATACAGCGATCATTGTCTCGACTGGACCAAGCCTAGACAAACAACTAGAAACGCTTAAAAAATTTGCACCTTATGTAAGCATTATAAGCGTCGATGCATCCTATCCGATACTTGCAAGAAATGGAATAAAACCTGACTATGTAACATCAATTGAACGGATGATACCTACTTCTACTTTTTTTGAAAAAAAACACCCTGGATTTGATGATGATATAAATTTTATTGTAGCTTCAGTGACACACAGCCAAACTGTAAAAAATATATTACCTAGACGTTTAGTGCTTACGATGAGGCCTCAACAAGAAGAAAAAATGTTTAGACTCAACAAATATGGATATCTTGGCGTCGGACACAGTTGTGCAAATATGGCCTACCAGTTAGCATATGTGCTAGGGCATAAAAATATTGTTTTTATAGGTCAAGATCTTGCTTTTGGTAAAGATGGTGCAAGTCATGCCAAAGGTCACACTATCGCTCAGCCGGACGAAAACTTATACACCACTGCATATGGTGGCGAAGGAGAAGTAAGAACAACTTATGTATGGATGCTATTTAAAAATCAATTTGAAAATGATATCGAGCAAGCTAAATTAGAAGATATAAAATCATATAACTGCACTGAAGGTGGAGCTAGAATAAATGGTGCCATAGAGAAACCTTTTTTAGAAGTTATGAATGAGCTTTGCAAAGGTAAAAAAGTTAAAAATTTACCAAATATCAAAAAAGATAGCGATAAAGTAGCTAACAAAAATTTGTTAAAAGCCTATGAAGTAATACAAAACAAAATAAGAGTTCAAACACAAGCTAAAGAAAAAATAGAAAAAGTATTTTTAGAACTAACTCCAAAAATTGATAATTTTATGCTTTTAAGAGATAAGAATGAAATAAATACAAAGCATTTTAAACAGCTTGTAGGGATATCAAACAAGATAGATAAGCTTAAAAATTGTATATCTCATAAAAAGTATATGAGATATATAGAAAATATTTTTGCTATCTCGACTTATTATCAAGAACTAGAGCTTGCTAAAGTATCAGTAGCACCAAGTGATACAGACGAAGAAAAAACTAATAAATTAGTTGAGTGGATAGAATTTCATAAATACTGGCTATTTTCAGCAGCTGGCGGTATAAATGCGGATATAGAAACAACAAAAGAAGCCTCAAAACCTCTTATAAAAGAGCTTAAAAAACGTGGCATCTTTCCAAAAAAAGACTAAAGCATGGATATATTAAGATTAATAGGACGCACGAAAAACCTTTTTGAAGATGACATAAATGTGCTTGGTAAAAATTTAAAAGAGATAGTTTCAAGTTCGAGCTTTCTAGTTATTGGCGGTGCCGGTTCTATCGGCTCAGCCGTGACAAAAGAAATTTTTATAAGAGATCCAAAAAAATTATACATCGTTGATATCTCTGAAAATAACCTTGTCGAGCTGGTACGTGACATAAGAAGCGAGTTTGGATATATAAGTGGCGACTTTAAAACTTTCGCCATAGATGTTGCAAGTGCCGAGTTTGATGCACTCTTGGCACAAAGTGGTGGATTTGACTACGTGTTAAATTTATCAGCACTAAAGCATGTTAGAAGCGAAAAAGATCCGTTTACGCTTATGAGGATGCTTGAAACAAATATCTTTAACACCGACAAAACGCTAGCGCAAGCTCTCTACATGAAGTCAAAAAAATATTTCTGCGTTAGCACCGATAAGGCTGCAAACCCTGTAAATTTAATGGGAGCTAGCAAGCGCATCATGGAGATGTTTGTGTTTAGACACTCTTTAAATATCGACGTCTCAATGGCTAGATTTGCAAACGTGGCATTTAGCGACGGCTCACTTCTTTTTGGATTTCAAAAGCGCATAGAAAAATTTCAGCCCATAGTCGCCCCAAACGACGTCAGGCGCTACTTCCTAACGCCAAAAGAGAGCGGCGAGCTTTGTCTTTTAAGTACCATTTTTGGTGAAAATAGAGATATATTTTTCCCAAAATTAGATGAAAATTTAGACCTCATAACATTTAGCGAGATAGCCAAACGATACTTAGTAAATTTAGGCTACGAGCCATTTTTATGTGAAAATGAGGAGGAGGCTAGAAAGCTTGCAAAAGTACTTCCAAAAGATGGCTTTTACCCTTGTCTTTTTGCACCTAGCGACACGACTGGAGAGAAGGACTATGAGGAGTTTTTTGTTGACGGCGAGAAGCTTGATATGCAAAGACTTCAAAATATTGGCATAGTTAAAAATGATGCAAATTTTGATAGCAAAAAGCTGGAAATTTTTAAAAACAATATCTTAAATTTAAAATCGAGCTTAGCATGGAGCAAAGAGGACATTTTGCGCGAAGTTTTCGAGCTTATACCGAATTTTATGCATAAAGAAACAGGAAAGTATCTCGATGAGAAAATGTGATTTTGACGAGGTTTTGAAATTTATAAAAAGCACCTTTGGCAAGGATAAAGTCCCGCTTCACGAGCCTAAATTTATAGGCAATGAGAAAAAATATCTACTTGAGTGCATCGACTCTAGTTTCGTCTCAAGTGTCGGTAAATTTGTAGATGAGCTTGAGAGTAAGCTAGCTCAAATGGTTGGTGCTAAATTCGCAGTTGCTACGACAAATGGCACCTCTGCGCTTCATATCTGCTTAAAGCTAGCCAGTGTTGGCCAAGATGACGAAGTGATCACACAGCCAGTTACCTTTATAGCCACTTGCAATGCCATTAGCTACCTTTTTGCAAAGCCAGTTTTTGTGGATGTTGACCTTGACACACTTGGTATGTCGCCAGCGGCGCTTAGTGAGTTTTTAGAGAGAAACTGCGAGCTAAAAGACGGCAACTGCGTAAATAAAACTAGCGGCAGGATAGTGCGTGCCTGCGTGCCTATGCATACTTTCGGGCTACCTTGCAAGATAGTTGAGATAGCTGAAATTTGCAAGCGTTGGAACATCGCTTTGGTAGAAGATAGCGCCGAGAGCCTTGGCAGCTACTACAAAGGCACTCATACAGGGAATTTTGGCAAGCTTGCAGCGATGAGCTTTAATGGCAATAAGATCGTCACAAGCGGAGGAGGCGGAGCTATCATCACAAACGACGAGGAGATAGCAAAGCACGCTAAATTTATCACCACAACGGCCAAGGTGCCGCATCCTTTTGAGTATCGTCACAGCGAGATCGGCTACAACTACCGCTTGCCAAATTTAAACGCGGCCCTGCTTGTGGCGCAGCTAGAAAATTTGGAGCTATTTTTAAAGAGCAAACGCGAGCTTGCGATGATCTATAAAGAGTATTTTTCTAAATTTGATGATGTGAAATTTATAGATGAGCCAGCAGACGCTAGGTCAAATTTTTGGCTAAACACGGTGCTTTTTGAAAGCCGTGAAAAACGAGATGAGTTTTTAAAATTTAGCAATGAAAATGGTGTTTTTACACGTCCTATCTGGCAGCTCATGAATGAGCTTGATATGTTTAAGGACTGCCAAAGAGATGAGCTAAAAAATGCTAAATTTCTAAGCGACAGGATAGTAAATATCCCAAGTTCAGCAATACTATGAAAAGTAAAGATATGACATCAGGGATTTATATAGTAGGGACAGGCGGATTTGCAAGTGAGGTTGCTGAGTATATTCTAGATAATGACGAATATAAAATTAATGGATATTTTGATATTAAAGAAGATGATTATAAAAAATATAAATATGTAGCACCATTTTTGGGAGATGAACAAAACTACAATTTTTCTAAGGGAGATAATGTAACTATTGCTATTTCCGACCATAAGCTAAGGAATAAAATATATATGTTTTTGAAAAACAAAGGAGTTAATTTTCCAAACATTGTTCACAGAAGTTCATTTATATCAAAGTCTTCTTTTGTGGGTGAGGGCTCCTTAATATGTCCATTTGTATCTATAACATCAAACGCCAGTATAGGCAAAAATTTTCAAGCAAATATTTATAGCTATGTGGCACACGACTGCATAATAGGAAGTAATGTTACATTTGCTCCATCCGTTAAATGTAATGGAAATGTAATAATCGAAGATGATGTATATATTGGAACCGGAGCGATTATTCATCAGGGTAAACACAATAGACCATTAAGGATTGGAAGAGGCGTTGTGATTGCGGCCGGCTCAGTGGTAACAAAAAGTATCGAAGCCGGAAAGACTGTATTTGGAAATCCAGCTATTGAATTTACGAAAGAAAATATAAAAAGGAGAAGCTAGGTGGCTAATTTTTTAAATTCAATCCCAATTGAAGAGATTAAAATAGGCATGAAAGCTAGCTATTCTCAAACTATTACAGATGCCGACATTAAAGCGTTCGCAGGTATTAGTGGGGATAGAAATCCAGTACACATAGATGAGGAATATGCTTCTAACTCAAGATATAAAAAAAGAATCGCTCATGGATTAATGACCGCATCTTACTTTTCTGCCCTTTTTGGTACTAAAATTCCAGGGGAAGGTTGTGTTTATGTCTCTCAAACTTTAAATTTTAAAAGACCGGTTTATGTTGGAGATACGGTAACTGCCACTGTTGAGGTCTTTAGAGTTGATCTAGAAAAATTTAGGGTATTTTTTAGAACTATTTGCAGAGTTAAGCAAAGAATTGTTACTGATGGGGAAGCAGAAATATATATTCCCAAAATAAGGAATTAAATGAATAAAGTGTTTATCATAGCTGAGGCTGGAGTAAATCACAATGGTGATATAAATTTAGCAAAAAAGCTAATCGACATAGCAGCCAAGGCTGGCGCTGATGCGGTAAAATTTCAGACATTTAAAGCTACTCTTAATATTTCAAAAAATGCGCAAAAAGCTAACTATCAAAAACAAAATACTGATAAAAACGAGAGTCAGCTTGATATGATAAAAAAACTAGAGTTAAATGAAAATATACACAAGGAGCTCATTGCCTACTGCAAACAAAAAAATATCACATTTCTCTCAACTCCTTTTGATAGCGACAGCATAAAGCTTCTTGATGAGCTTGGGCTTAGTACATTTAAGATCCCAAGCGGTGAGATAACAAATTTACCTTATCTTAGGCAAATAGGTGGTCTTAATAAGAAGATCATTCTCTCGACCGGAATGGCAAATTTAGGCGAGGTGGAAGCCGCGATAGAAGCACTTGTAAAAAGTGGTACGAAACGTGAAAACATAAGCCTTCTACATACAAATACGCAGTATCCAACGCCAATGGAGGATGTAAATTTAAAGGCGATGATAACTCTTAAAAATGCCTTTGGGCTTGAGGTTGGATATAGCGATCATACGCTTGGCATCGAGGTTGATATCGCAGCGGTTGCCATGGGCGCAAATATCATAGAAAAGCACTTTACGCTTGATAAGAGCATGCCTGGACCTGATCATAAGGCTAGCCTTGAGCCAGATGAGCTAGTGGCGATGATTAAAGCCATTAGAAATATCGAGCTAGCACTTGGAGATGGGCTTAAGCATTTTAGTAAAAGTGAGAGCGAAAATATAAAAATAGCTAGAAAATCGATCGTAGCAAAGTGTAATATAAAAAAAGGCGAAATTCTTAGCGAACAAAATATATGTGTGAAACGCCCAGGAGATGGCATAAATCCTATGAGATGGGATGAAGTAATTGGACAAATTTCACAAAAAGATTACAAGCAAGACGATCTGATATGAGAAAAATTTGTGTAGTGACAAGTACTAGAGCCGAATATGGTCTGCTTTACTGGCTCTTAAAAGAGATTGAGGCAGATAGCGAGCTTGAGCTTCAGCTTATTGTCACTGGCATGCATCTAAGTCCTGAGTTTGGACTCACATACAAAGAGATTGAAAAAGAATTTAAGATAGATAAAAAGATAGAAATTTTAGGCTCTTCGCACTCAAAGCTTGATATATGTACTGAAATGGCAAAGGTTTATGAGAAATTTGCCCCAGCTTTTAGCGAACTTAAGCCAGATGTATTGGTACTTCTTGGTGATAGATATGAGATATTTGGCGTAGCTGGAGTGGCTAGCATCATGCAAATACCAATAGCACACATACATGGTGGGGAAACTACTCAAGGGGCATTTGATGAGGCTTTTAGACACAGCATAACAAAGATGAGCCATATTCATTTTGCAGCTACAAGAGAGTATGCAAACCGCATAATCCAGCTAGGAGAAGAGCCTAGCAGGGTTTTTAATGTCGGTGGGCCTGGCATTGAAAATATAAAAAAGCTAAATTTACTAAATAAAGATGAGTTTGAAAAATCTATAAATTTTAAACTTGCTAAAAAAAATATACTAATCACATTTCATCCGGCAACGCTTGAAAATGGCAGTGCAAAAAATCAATTTAGCGAGCTTTTAAAGGCAATAGATGAGTTAAAAGATACAAATTTTATCTTTACAAAAGCAAATAGTGACACAGATGGTGATGTGATAAATAAAATGATAGATGGGTATGTGAACCAAAACTCACAAAAAGCTGTGGCGTTTGCTTCACTTGGGCAGCTAAGATACCTAAGTGCGATAAGATTTGTTGATATTGTCCTAGGAAATAGCTCAAGTGGTCTTTCAGAAGCCCCAAGCTTTAAAAAGGCCACCATAAATATAGGTGACCGCCAAAAAGGACGCGCTAGAGCTAGCAGTGTGATAGACGTTAGGCCTGTTAAAGAAGAAATTTTAGCTGCTATAACAAAAGCATATTCGAAGGAATTTGAGCAAATTTTACAAAACACAATCAATCCATACGATAGTGGTAGCCCAAGTAAAAAAATGCTAAAAATTTTAAAAGAGATAGAGCTTGATGATATTTTGAAAAAGAAATTTTATGATATAGGTTTAAAATGAGAATAGTAAACGATATAAAGCTAAGCATAAATTCAACCATAAAAGACGCCCTGCAAACAATCAATAATGGCGGGCTCCAAATAGCTATTGTCGTGGATGAAAACGATAGCCTTGTAGGTACAGTAACGGATGGGGATATTAGGCGTGGACTATTAAATGGTCTTGATCTAAATAGCAACATAAATCTTATAGTACACAAGAGTCCAAGTACTGCAAATGTTGGCGACACAAAAGAGTCAATCCTAAAAATAGCACTTGCTAAAAAGCTTCATAAAATCCCACTAATAGATGAACTTGGAAAGCTAGTTGGCATAGAAGATATCGAAGACATTATAAAACCGATCAGCAAAACAAACAAAGTCATTTTAATGGTAGGAGGTCTTGGTACTAGACTTAGACCACTTACGCAAGATACTCCAAAGCCAATGTTAAAGGTCGGAAACAAGCCGATACTTCAAACGATAGTTGAGAAATTTGCGGAGTATGGCTTTGTAAATATCACTATGTGTGTAAATTTTAATGCAGATATCATCAAGGACTATTTTGGTGACGGCAAAGAATTTGGAGTAAACATCGACTATATTTTAGAGAAAAAAAGAATGGGTACGGCAGGTGCATTAAGCCTACTTAAAGAGCGACCGAACGAACCATTTTTTGTAATGAACGGTGATCTTCTTACAAATGTAAATTTCGAGCATATTTTTAACTACCACACGCTAAATAAAGCGACGGCTACAATGTGTGTAAGAGAGTATGACTACGAAGTGCCTTATGGCGTTGTAAAAATGAATGACAACAAGATAGTAGAGATCTCAGAAAAACCGGTGCAGAAATTTTTCGTAAGTGCTGGGATATATATGCTCTCACCTGAAATTTTAGACTTGATACCACAAGATGAGTTTTACGATATGCCGACTCTTTTTGAAAAAGCGATAAGCCAAGGTAAAAATGTAATCTCATTTCCTATACATGAGTATTGGATCGATATAGGCCGATTAGAAGAGTATCAAAAAGCAAATGAAGAATACGCAAAAATATTTTGATTGGATATTTTAAATGAAAGCTCTTATCTTAGGCTATGGTTCGATTGGTAAAAGGCATTGCGAAGTATTAGAAGCTTTACCGCAGATAGATGAAATCTGCCTCGTTACTAGCCAAAATGTAGCCAATAAAATTTGTTACAAAAGTTTAGAAGAAGTCTCAAATTTAGATAAGTTTGACTACTTTGTCATAGCAACTCCCACATTTTTACACCTGCAAAATTTAAAATTTTTAGAAGAGAAAGTAAAAGATAAAATAATACTTTGTGAAAAGCCTTTGTTTGAGAAATTTTACGATTTTACGCCAAGAAACAACAAAATTTTTGTAGGCTACGTGCTTAGATTTCATCCACTTTTACAAAAACTCAAAGAGCTTTTGAAAAGTGAAAAAATTTTGTACATAAACGCTAGTTGTGGACAGTATCTACCAAGCTGGAGAAATGAAGACTATACAAAATGTTATAGTGCTAGCAAAGAAAAAGGCGGTGGGGTTTTGCTAGATCTTAGTCATGAGTTAGACTATACCATGTGGCTGTGTGGCAAATTTAAGAGCATAAAAAGCTTTCAAGATAAAATCTCAAATTTGCAGATAACAAGCGATGATTTATGTTTGATCTTTGGCAAAACAGATAATAATGTAATAGCCAATATAAGCATTGATTATCTAAGCCGCATAACACATAGAAACGTGCGAGTGGAGTGCGAAGGCTCAACTTATGAGCTTAATTTCATAAAAGGTACTCTCATAAAACAAGATATCAATAGGCAAATTTTTAACATGCCAAATTTGGCAAGAAATGAGATGTTTTTAGCTATGCATAAAGATATCCTGGGTGAACAAAGATACGTTTGTGGCTTTAGCGAAGGACAAGATGCTATGGACGCAATAGATCAAATTCAAAGGCAAAATAATGAGTAATGTTTTATGTACAATATGTGCGAGAGGCGGTAGTAAGGGCGTAAAGGGGAAAAATGTACGTGAGCTTTGTGGAAAACCACTTATTGCTTACACCATAGAGCAAGCCAAAGAGTCAAATTTATTTGAACATATAGTAATTAGTACTGATAGCGATTTGATCGCAGAAACGGCAGTAAAATACGGTGCAGAAGTATTTTTTAAAAGAGATGCTGCTATGGCCAGCGACACAGCTGGAAAGCTTGATGTGATAAAAGATGCTTTTTTAAAAAGCGAACAACATTACGCACAAAAATTTGATTACGAGATCGATCTTGATGCAACAGCTCCACTTCGTGATGTAAGCGATATCATAAACGCTTACAAGCAGTTTCTAGGAGATGAAAATGACAATCTAATAACCGCAATGCCAAGCAGAAGAAGCCCATACTTTAACTTGGTTGAAATTTATTCTGACGGACATGTGGGGCTTGCAAAAACTTTATCAAAAGCCATTGTAAGACGACAAGATGCACCAAAGACTTATGATATGAACGCTTCTATCTATATCTGGAAACGTGAAGCCCTGCTAAATAACGATACATTGTTTTTGCCAAAAACTGGGCTTTATGTGATGAGTGAGGACAGATCAATCGATATAGATTGTGAACTGGATTTTAAATTTGTAGAGTTTTTAATGAAGGAAAAAAATGCTAACAGATAAAGTCATAGTAGTAACAGGAGGAGCTGGTAGGATAGGAAGTGCTTTCATAAGAGCCATCACTAGTCAAAACGGAGTTGGAGTAATAGCAGAAGTCGACACAAAAAGAGCAAATTTACTAAAAGATGAAATAAAAACCTCAAACAAAGCGGCAAAAATCGAAGTTTTACAAATTGATATCAGTGACGTAAATTCTGTTAATGAAGCCATAAATTTCTTATACTCAAAATATGGTCGCATAGACGCACTGGTAAATAATGCCTATCCAAAAAACAAAAATTACGGTAAGAAATTTTTTGAGATAGATATGAATGATTTCAATGCCTTCTTAAATTTACACCTTGGTGGATACTTTAATATCTCACAAAATTTTATAAAATACTTTTTGGAGCAAGGCTACGGCAATATCATAAATGTCTCATCTATACAAGGTATCGGAGCGCCTGCTTTTGAGACTTACGAGGGAACAAATATGCACTCTCCTGTCGAATATACAGTAGTAAAACATGGCCTTCTTGGCATGACAAAATACATGGCAAAGATGTTTAAAAAAGACAATATCCGCGTAAACGCTATAAGTCCTGGAGGAATTTTAGATGGGCAGCCTGAGCCATTTTTAAGCCAATATAAAAAAAGATGTGGTGTGAAGGGAATGCTCAATGCAAATGATATTTGCGGTGCTTTAATCTATTTACTAAGCGATGTATCAAAATATGTAAATGGACAAAATATTGTAGTTGACGATGGATTTAGTTTATAATTTAAAGCCTTAGTTACTACTAAGGCTTTAAGCAGCAAATTTAGCATGAGTATTTTAAAATCTTATATACAAAGCTTAAGATATTTTATTGATTGTAAAAGTATAAAACCCCAAAGTTAAGCTTTGGGGCGTTGGTTTGCGTATTAAAAGCATTAACACTCTTAAGGCTTTGTACTACAACAAAGCCTCACTTAAAACCTTAATTAACTACTGTAGTAGCTTCATTACGTTTTGTTGTACGCTGTTTGCTTGACTCATAGCATAAGCACCTGATTGAGCTAGGATATTATGTTTTGAGAAGTTAGCAGACTCGCTAGCAAAATCAACATCTCTAATTTGAGATTCTGCTGATTTTACGTTAACTTGAGTTACAGTTATGTTGTTAACTGTAGCTTGAAGTTGGTTTTGAACTGAACCAAGGTCTGAACGAACTTGATCAAGTGTTTTTTGAGCAGACTCAGCGATACTCATAACAGCCATCGCACCACGAAGTGTCATAACACCAGCAGATTGAGCTACTGATAAAGCAGCACTCATTCTTTGGAAGCCCATAGCAGTTGCTAGGTTTTTATCTATTTGTCCTCTTACATCTCTTAGAGATACTGATTGTTGAGCACCACCACCAGTAGAGAATGCTATTGATAGTTTAGTAAGACCCCCACCATTTAGTTTAATATCTCTACCATCAAGACGAACTAGATTTAATCTACCTACAAAGCCAGCTGTTAAAGATGTACCAGCTGCTGCTTTACCTTTACCGCCAAGACCTTTTGAGATATCTTTACCTGTTGCAACAATAGCACGGCCGTCACGGCTTGTTAGTACCATTTTGCCAGTTTCAGCATCAACAGAAGCTTCAACACCAGTTTGATCTTTTACAGAGTTGATAGCATTTACAAGTGCACCATTTGAGTCATTTGCTTTAACTTCTAGGTCGCCAATTTTAACACCGTTGATTGTTAAAGACTGAATTAAACCACCAGCGATAGCTGCACTAGCTTTCCAAGTAACATCAGCTGTAGCTCTAACACCAGTTTTATCAGCAACTTTGTTGATATTTTCAGCTAGAGCACCAAGACCTTTACCGATACCTGTTGAGATGGTAGCACCTGTAACGCCGACATCATTTACACCATCAACGTTTAAGAATTTAAGATTTACTGCGCCCATACCTGTAAGAAGTTTTGAACTCTCAAAACGTGTAAGGCCAATCTTATCAGATGTAGTCGCACCAATACTTGCTTTAACAGTTTGGTTTGAGTAAGCACCTATTTGGAATTCTTTATTAGAGAATGTTCCGTTTAGTAGTTGCTGACCGTTAAATGAAGTAGTGTTACCGATATTGTCAAGCTCTTCCATTAGACGAACGATATCAGCTTGCAATGCTTGGCGTGATTGAGTTGTTTGGCCGTCTTGAGCTGATTGAGTAGCTTTTGTCTTGATAGTATCAAGAATTTTTAGCTGCTCGTCCATAGCTTTATCGGCAACTTGAATGATACCAATAGCATCATTACCGTTTGCAATAGCTTGACCTAAAGCTGAAGCTTGACTTCTTAAGCTATCTGCAATAGATAGACCTGAAGCATCGTCTGCAGCTGTTTGAATCCTAAGACCTGAGCTAAGTTTGTTAAGTGACTTAGATAGGTCAGTGTTGTTGCTAACTGCGTTAGCGTGTGTGTTAAGTGCGTTTACGTTTGTGTTAATACGAAAACTCATTGTAAATCCTTTTAATTTTTTAGTTACGACTTCTTGTCGCACAAAAACTATATCGTGAAATTTTCTAAAAACTTTATAGGTATGAATGAAAAAATTTTTAAAAAATTAACACGGATTTGATTTTTATGTCTTGATACTTTAAAAATTATTTTTGCTACAATTACGCCAAAAAAATTAAAGGCTATATATAATGAAAAGCTTAATCATCGTAGAGTCGCCTGCAAAAGCGAAGACTATAAAAAATTTCTTAGACAAAAACTACAACGTCATCGCTTCAAAAGGTCACATCAGAGACTTACCAAAAACTAGCTTTGGCATCAAGATAGAAGATGATAAATTTACCCCAGAATACCGCATCAGCAGTGATCACTCCGCCATCGTAAAAGAGATAAAAGAGCTCGCCAAAGGTGCTGATGAAATTTACCTCGCGACCGATGAGGATAGAGAGGGTGAGGCGATCGCATTTCACATAGCAAATGCCATCGGCAAAGAGCCAACCAGCCTGCCTCGCATCGTCTTTCACGAGATCACCAAAAGTGCCATACAAAATGCTCTAAAAAGCCCAAGACGCGTCGATATGAATAGCGTCAATGCCCAGCAAACAAGGCGCTTGCTCGACCGCATAGTTGGCTACAAACTAAGTCCGCTTTTAAATTTAAAGATACAAAAAGGGCTAAGTGCTGGCCGTGTGCAAAGTGCAGCGCTAAAAATAATAGTCGATAGAGAGCGTGAAATTCAGGCATTTAAACCAGTCGAATATTACACTATCGACACCGTTTTTAAAAAAGACCTAGACGCTGAGCTAGTTAAATTTGAAAACCAAAAGATCGAAAAGCTCACTATCCAAAATCCAGACCGTGCAAAATACATTATAGAGAATTTACAAAGTGAGAAATTTAGCGTCCGTGAGATCGAGAGCAAAGATAGAAAGATCCAGCCAAGCCCGCCATTTATGACCTCAACACTTCAGCAAAGTGCGAGCAACCGCCTTGGCTTTAGCCCTAAAAAGACGATGATGATCGCGCAAAGTCTCTATGAAGGTGTGCAAACAAACGAGGGCTTCATGGGTGCGATCACCTATATGAGAACGGATAGCTTAAATTTAGCCAAAGAAGCCGTCGCAGCCGCCAGAGAGCATATCCTGCAAAACTACGGCAAAGAGTATCTACCGGCCAAAGCTATAAGCTATACTACAAGCTCAAAGGCCGCACAGGAGGCTCACGAAGCGATCCGCCCTACAAATTTAAACTTCACACCGCAAATTGCTGCTAAATTTCTAGAAAAGGATGCGCTAAAACTCTACACACTCATCTACAATAGATTTTTAGCCTGCCAAATGAGCGCATGTGTGAGCCAAACGCAAAATGTCTATGTCACAAGCGAAAAAGGCGAGTTTAAGATAAGCGGCAGAAAGGTACTATTTGACGGCTTTTACAAAGTTTATGGCGAGCTTGATAAGGATAAAATTTTGCCAAATTTAAAAAAGGGCGACGAGATGAGCTTGCAAAGCATAAAAAGTACGCAAAATTTCACCGAGCCACCAGCTAGGTACTCAGAAGCTGGCCTTGTTAAAAAGCTTGAAAGCCTTGGCATCGGCCGTCCAAGTACCTACGCACCGACTATCACGCTGCTAACCTCAAGAGACTACGTGAGAGTCGAGAAAAAGCAGCTCATACCAAACGAGATCGCATTTAGCATGATAGGCGTTTTGGAAGAGCACTTTAGCAATATCGTTGATAGCGAATTTACCTCACATCTTGAAGAAAAACTCGATGAAATCGCACTTGACAAGGCCGACTGGCAAAAGGTGTTAAGCGACTTTTACTATCCATTTATGGAAAAAATCAGCGCTGGCAAAACTGGCATAAAAAGCCTAAAAACAGCCACTCCGATTGGCGAGAAGTGCCCAGAGTGCGGAAGTGAGCTAGTGCTTAGAAAGGGCAGATACGGCGAGTTTATCGCTTGCTCAAATTTCCCAAAATGCAAATACTCAAGAAACGTCGCAAAAGATAACGAAAAGAGCGCAGAAACTGGCTCTACTTCGGCTGCTAAGCCAAAGCGTGAGCTTAAAAAGCTTGATGTGCCATGTCCAAAATGTGGCGGTGAGATCGTCGAGAGATTTAGCAGACGCGGTAAATTTTATGGATGTGCCAACTATCCAAAATGCGACTTCGTCTCAAACTACGAGCCAGTTGAGCAAAAATGTGACGAATGTGGCGGCGATATGATCAAAAAAGAGCTTAAAAAAGGCACATTTATAGAGTGCACAAAATGTAAGAAAAAGACGCTTATTTCTGAAAACTAAAAATTTCTAGCCAAATCTGAGCCCTTGCAGCATAGATTTGGCTTATAAATTTGGACTTTAAATGCCTGACACCACTGCTAAGCTTAGCCAGCATAAAGGGCAAAACCTCGTCATCAACTACACTTAGTCAGATGGTAGCTTCACATCGTAGTACCCACTTTTTGGGCTTTTTGGCAAGCTCAGACCCTACTAATTTTAAAAACTACCTTTTTATAAGAAAAAGTAATGTCATAAAATTTAAGCTTTTCGCATAGTTTTTAATAAATTTATATCGTGGAGCAAATTTTAAATTCCATTCACTCACAAGAATTGACTGCTAAAATTTGGATTCGCTTATAGCTTAACTCAAATTTTAGAGCCGAAATTACTCGTTCTTGAAATTTTAAAATTTACTTGACACTTGCCATATATACGAACGCATGCAGTGCAAAATCGCTATCACATGCACTTCTAACGTGCGAAGGATTTAGGGGATTAAAAGGAAGATAAAGGGACGGCTTTGCTTCGCTAGCTCGCAGCTATAAGCAGACCGTAACTCCAGCCTCTTTGTCCCCCCTTTGAATAAAAATAAATTTATACATTTCATCAAACTTTTTTGCAAATTCATAAACCATCCTACTTAAATTTTAAACCTATCAAAGCTATAATACGCCCCAAAAAAGGATGAAAAATGAAAACAATTATGCTCTGTGCGATATGCTCAGTCACTCAAGGAAACTGCGCCGAGGACTGCGCTTACTGCACACAAAGTGCCAAAGCTGGTGCCGATATCTCAAAATTTAAAGAAAAAAGCGTGCAACAGGTGGTGGACGAAGCCAAAATGGCTTATAAAAACCACGCTCTTGGCTTTTGCTTGGTCACAAGCGGCGCTAGACTGAATGACAAAAAAACCGACTATATCGCATCTTTAGCAAGAGCTGTGCATAAAGAAGTGCCAAATTTAATGCTCATCGCATGTAACGGTATGGCGACTTACGAGCAGCTTAGCGAGCTCAAAAAAGCTGGCGTTTTTAGCTACAACCACAACCTTGAAACAAGCCAAGAATTTTTCCCAAAAATTTGTAAAACACACACTTGGGACGAGAGATATCAGACAAATTTAGATGCAAAAAGGGCCGGGCTCATGCTTTGCACTGGTGGCATTTACGGAGTTGGAGAGAGCGAGGCTGATAGGGTGAGCTTTAGAGCTAGTCTAAAAGAGCTTGAGCCATTTTCGTCACCGATAAATTTTTTTATCAAAAATGAATCTCTAACTCTTGATCTGCCTCCTCTTAGTGCGGATGAGGCCCTAAAAATAGTGCACGACACCAAAAGCGCTCTACCAGAAACTAGAGTCATGATAGCTGGCGGTAGGGAGAAAATTTTAGGCGATAGACAATACGAGATCTTTGAAAATGGCGCCGATGCGATCGTGATAGGTGACTATCTCACCGCAAAAGGCGAGAAAGCTAGCAAGGATATCGAGGAGCTTACAAAGCGCGGTTTTAGCTTCGCAAGTATCTGCCACTAATGCTTGCAAATTTACTTTTTGCAGGGCTTGGAGGCTTTATCGGAGCTGGATGTAGGTTTTTAGCTGGCGAGCTCCTAAAATTTAGCCACTTTCCGCTAGCCACACTTGGCGTAAATGTACTTGGCAGCTTTATTATCGGCGTTTTGTTTTGTCTAAATTTAAGCCAAAGCGTGAGGGTGTTCTTGGTCATTGGCATACTTGGCGGATTTACAACATTTTCAAGCTTTAGCCTTGATAGTGTGAAATTTTTACTAGAAGGCGAGCTGGTAAAAGGCTTTTTAAATATCTTTTTAAACCTTGTCCTTTGCCTGCTTGCAAGCTATCTTGGAATTTTGCTTGGCAAAAATTTGTGAGGTTTTTAAGGCGTGTAGTAAAATAGCTTTGTTTGTGCCATTTTACAAATTTTAAAACTTTACTAGCTTGCCCTAGCATACTACTAATTTTAGGCTTCGCTTCATTTAGCACTAAATTTAGAGCCGTGATATGCTCGCTCATAAATTTTAAATTTGATAGGGTTTAACCGCATGTAGTGTGCTAGCACTGGAGCATGTCACCTCTAACGTTGTCGGGGTTAGGGGATCGTTAAGGGGGAAGGGAGCGACTTCGTGTCTGCCATGCAGTTGCGAGCTTGCGAAGCAAAATTCAAGCCCCTTTGTTCCCCTTTAAGTAAAAATTTCATCAATCTATGTGCAAATTTTAAATTTCATTCACTCACAAGAATTGGCTGCTAAAATTTGATGAAATTTAACAAAACCACATGCAGCGCAAAACATGCCACATCCACCTTTCTACCTAGCTTCTACCTTTGGCATCTGAAGCATAAAATTTCTAGCTTCACTTAAAAGTACAGGCTTAAGCCCATCTACCAGAGTTTTTGGATCATAAATTCTCTCATATGAAAGTATTAAGACTCCATCATTTCTAAGTAAAAAGTGGATTATTTCTATATTTTTACTGCTAGTTTCATCTTTTATGAGAGCTAAAATTTGATCATTCTCTTCACTATAAAGCACCTCTTTAGCCTCTTTTATCTTCTTTTTTAGCTCAGCAAGCATACTTTCACTTTTTATATTTTTGTCAAATTTCACTCTAAAGCCTACGAAATGCTCATCAAAATTTTCATTTTTTAAAAAGTAAAAACTCTCATCTTTGGCTGTATTTTTCTTATAAAAAATGCTTCCATCAAATTTAAAACTTCGAACCAAACTTAGCTCATCTGCAAAGCCAAAAATTCCAAAAAATATCAAGACAAAAAATAGAAATTTACGCATAAATTTGCACTCCAAATTTTTAAAAATTTGTCGCCATTTTGCCCAAAGATCGCTTAGCTTAATCAAAAAATAACAAAGCTTTTTATACAATCAAACATTTTTAATTTAAGGATCTTTTTGCAGTTACATCAAGCTAGCGAGCTTAGTATTCTTGTCGTTTTGGCATTTATCGTCTTTGCTTCGCCTTATATTTCTAAAATTTTACGCATTCCTGTCGCTCCTGCTGAGATAATACTTGGAGCACTAGCTAGCTACATCGGGCTTGTCGGCGAAAATGAGATGTTTAAGCTAATTAGCGAAGTTGGCTTTTTCTTTTTGATGTTTCTAGCTGGCATGGAGATCGATCTTAGGATGCTTATAAATATTGACCGCAAAATTTTACGTCTGGGGCTTATCTATCTTGCGCTCATCTACGCTCTAGCTACGGCTTTGACGCTGGGGTTTGAGCTTAGCCTGCTTTACATCATCATCATCCCGATAATGGCCGTTGGTATGGTATTTACGCTATTTAAGGAGTATGGCAAGCAGCAAGAGTGGCTAAATTTAAGCATGCTAATAGCAACTATCGGCGAGCTTTTAAGCATCACGCTTCTAACATTTACCGCTGCTTACTTGCAGTTTGGAGCGAGCATAAATTTATGGCTAACGATTGGATATTTGATCTTATTTTTGGCTATCAGCGTGCTTAGCTTTAAAATTTTGGACGTGCTTTTTTGGTGGTATCCGGGGCTTAAAGTGGTGCTTATGCCACACTATGACAAGGACGAGAAGGACATCAGGCTTTGCATCGCGGTATTTTTCACGATGATAGCTTTGATGCTCTATCTAAATTTAGAGGTTGCCTTTGGTGCGTTTATCGCAGGTATGTTTATCACGACATTTTTTGATCACAAAAAGGACTTGCCGCACAAGCTTTCAAGCTTTGGATTTGGCTTTTTGGTGCCGATATTTTTCATCCACATAGGCTCTACTTTTAAGCTTTCAAGCCTAAGCTCAAATGAAGTGATAAAAGATGCTGTTTTTATATTTTTAGCGATGCTTGGCACAAGAGTTGTATCTAGTTTGCTCTTTTTGGGCAAGCTTGGCTTTAGAGGGATATTTTTATTTGCCATTTCGCAGTCTATGCCACTCACGCTTTTGATCGCAGTTGCTACTATCGCACACAAATCAGGCGAGATAAGTGACTATTCTTACTCATCTTTTATCCTAGCAAGCCTCGCACAAGCTATAATAGGAGCTATAATCATCAAAATTTTAATGCAATCAAAAAGTAAGGAGTAAAAATGTCATCAAATACAGCTACGCTAACTGATAACAGAACTGGCAAGAGTTACGAGTTTCCTATACTAAAAGGCACTATGGGGCCTGATGTGATAGACATCTCGACATTTTTTAGTGATACTGGAATGTTTACTTTTGACAGAGGTTATACTTCAACTGCGATGTGTCGCTCAGCGATAACTTACATAGACGGCTTAAAAGGCGAGCTAATGTATAGAGGTTATGATATCGCGTATTTGGCCGAAAATAAGACATTTTTAGACGTGGCATATTTACTCTTAAACAAAGAGCTTCCAACAAATGATCAGTATATAAATTTTAAAACCGAGCTTAAAAAAAGAAGCTTTATACATGAAGGCATGATGAAGCTATTTGATGCATTTCCAGACAAAGCTCACCCTATGGCGATCTTGCAAGCAGCGGTCTCAGCGCTAAGTGCGTTTTACTCAGACCACCTGAATATGGATAAACCTGAAGAGTATCACGAGATGGCTATGCGTATAATCGCTAAAATTCCAACGATCGCGGCCTTTAGTTACCGCTACTCACGCGGGCTTCCTATCATATATCCAAATTTAGATCGTGGCTTTACTGAAAATTTCCTCTACATGATGAGAGGCTATCCGTACGAGCACGTCGATCTTAAGCCTATCGAGATCAAGGCACTTGACACGGTCTTTATGCTGCACGCAGATCACGAGCAAAATGCTTCAACTACGACTGTTAGAACCGTTGGCTCTACGCACGCGCACCCATACGCATGTATAAGTGCGGGCATCGGCGCACTTTGGGGCTGGGCTCACGGTGGCGCAAACGAAGGCGTTATCCGTCAGCTTGAAGAGATCGGCTCGGTCGCAAATGTCGATAGATACATCGCTAGAGCAAAGGATAAAAATGATCCATTTAGGCTAATGGGCTTTGGCCACAGGGTCTATAAAAATTTTGACCCTCGTGCAAAAGTGCTTAAGAAGATGAGAGATCAGCTTATGGATGAGATAGGCATCAACTCAGAGCTTATTAAGATCGCAAACCGCATTGAGGAAATCGCGCTAAATGATGACTACTTTGTGAGCAGAAATTTATATCCAAATGTTGATTTTCACTCAGGGCTCATCCTAAAAGCGCTTGGTATACCAAATAATATGTTTGCCGTAATCTTTGTCATCGGCAGGACTCCAGGCTGGATCAGCCAGTGGATCGAGCTAAAAGAGCAAGATACGATAAAGATCGTCCGCCCAAGACAGCTTTATGTTGGAGAGACAAACAGAACACCAAAATGAGTGAGCTTCTAAATTTAGCTAAAAAAGCAGCCGTTAATGCTGGAGCGCAAATAATGAAATTTTACTCAGCTAATAATACGGCTCTTAAAGTAAGCCTAAAAGACGATAGCTCGCCACTAACTAGCGCTGATCTAGCCGCAAATGAAGTAATACTAAAAGAGCTAAACAAAAGCGGGATAAAAATTTGCTCTGAAGAGAGCATCCTGAAAGAAAACGACAAAGACGAGTTTTGGCTCGTAGATCCTCTTGATGGCACGAAAGAATTTCTAGCTAGAAACGGCGAATTTTGCGTTTGCATAGCGCTTATAAAAAAAGCTAGACCGGTGCTTGGCGTGATATTTATCCCAGTTAGTAAAGAGCTTTTTTATGCTGATGAAAATGGCGCTTTTAAAGAAATTTTAGATGATAATGATGAAATCATAAAGAGAGTTGATCTAAACAAAAAAGATAAAAATTTAGACAATCTAATCTTTTCAAGCAGAAGAGGCGATGCCAAAGAGATAGAATTTATAGGGCAGAGCCTAAATTTTGAGCAAAGGTGCATCGGCTCAGCCATAAAATTTTGCCGTTTGGTTGAATTTGGCGGAGCTTATTTGAGATTTGCCCCAAGCTACCTTTGGGACAATGCAGCAGGAGAAGCGCTCGTAAATTTTTGTGGCGGAAAAGTATTTGACGCTAATAGCGGTAAAGAGATGAGCTACGAGCTTGCTGATTTAAAAAGTCCATTTTTCATAGCTCTCTCAAAAAACACACTAAATTTAAAAGATAAAATCACACAACTATATAAGCAAAGTAAAATTTAAACCTTAAATTTCTTCTAGTAGATAAAGCAGACTAGCTATTTTTGCTATGCCTAGCACGTAGCTCATTATGTTTGCTGCGACCTTGTCTTTTTTAAGCACTTTGCCATTTATGTCAAATATATCTTCGTTGTTCTCTTTAATAAATTTCAAAGCTTTTGCTGCGACATCTTCTAAGCTATTTTTACCATCAAGTAATAAAAGTATGTAATAATCGATATTGTTAAGCTTTCTTGAGATACTAAATTTATTAGCAAAAACAACATCGGCATTATTTTTATGATTTAAAAAATATCTTACATAATTTATTAAATTTTGACTAAGCCTTGAATAGCCGGGCCTATATTCGATATTTTTTTGCTCATCTTTTAAAATCATTGCATCAGACGAGTTTGTTAAAATTCTTACAAAGGCGCTATAAACCATGAGCTTATCTTCTGACAAAATTTCTAAAATCTGAGAAAGGTTTATGCTAGCTGGATACATCTTATAAAAGACCTCGCAAAGCCATGATATATCTTGTGGCATAGCACCATAACTATCTTGCCACTCGTTATTTTTCTTTATAAAATCTGCCACAACGTGAATTTTATTAATATCGCTTGGGCCTATTTGTTTATTGGCTATGCTCTCATAAGTCTTGCTATGGACTATTAGACTTTGCCTAAAGACTTTGTTGCTAATCATATCCATGAATTGCTCTAGATCGATTCTGTCTTTAAACTTGTTATTTTTGTATTCATCTACTACGGCTGTGCCAACATCTGGGGTAAAAATATCATCAAGCGTATACTCGCAAAGATAAGTAAGATCATTTTTGGCAAGCATGGCATTAAAATCTTTGAAATAAAACGGATCATTTGTGTATTCTAAAAACTCATGAGCTATGTAAAAGTCATCTTTTGAGAGCACATGTTCTGTTATAAAAAGAAGCATCTTAAGGGGTATTTTTCCCTCATAAATTTCTTCATCTCTTGTTAGCAAATATTCTTTATAGACTAAAAGTGCTTCTTTGGCTGCTTTTAACCTCTCTTGCATGCTCTCTTTATCTTTTGCAGCAAGTAGCATTATATCTCTTACGATATCTTTTACTTTCCACCCAGGATAAACATTATAAGAGATAAACGCCACGCCGTTTGTACTTAAATTCTCTCTTACGACTTTTAATATAGCTTCTTTTACAAAGTCAGGTACCCAGCTAAAAACGCCATGAGCGATGATGTAGTCAAATTTCTCATCACTTTTAAATTCGCAAATATCGCCGTGTATAAGCTCTAAATTTATAAGCCCCATCTCTTTAACGATCTCTTGTCCGCGCCTTATCTGCTCGCCGCTAAGATCTATGCCAACTACTTTTGCATTTTTGTTATTTACTGCAAATGGGATCAAATTTCCGCCAAAGCTACATCCTATCTCTAAAACTCTTGCATTTTCACATGGTGGTGGAGTTATGCCAAGAAGTGTCGCACAAGCTTCAAGCCTATATGGCGATGATTGGGCAAAGGCTATTGATTTATAAGTTAGCTCGTCATAAGACTTTTCGATTTTGCTATTTTGGCTCATTTTAGCTCCTAGTAGTCTTTTTCTTTGATTTTTTCTAGCATATTTTTAGCATCATTCTCAGGATCATCCACTATATATGCGCGCCTTATCTTGCCATCTTTTATGATAAGTGTTTGTCTAAAATAAAATTTATGTCCATTTGATGCAGAAAAAACTGGAAGCTCAAGCGCCCTTTCAAGCATAAACTCACTATCGTTTAGAAACATGACTCCAGTTGAAGTCTCTTCTTGAAATTTCTTTTGAGCTGCGATATCTTGTGAGCTAATAGCCACTACCATGAAACCAAGATCGTTAAAATCTTTTAAAAATTTCTTATAGTTTATCGCTTGTTTAGTGCAGCCCTTCATGCCCGCAGTATTTTGCAGTTGCTCGCTTAAAAGACTAAAGTCCTCGCCTATCTTTGGATAGATAAAAATAATGCAGTCGTGCGTCCTTGCAAAGGCAGAAAAATCAAATTCCTTACCGTCTAGGGTATTTAAATATATACTTGTAGGTACGTTTATCATATTTCATCCTTTAAAATTTTTTACTATTATAACTCTATAAGCTTTGTCTTAAGCTTTTTTAGAATTTAAAAGATAAACTATAAAAAGGACAAAAAAGCTAATTATTAACATTAAAAGCGCATAGACATGAGCCTTGGTGTAATCAAGCATTTCAACTGCTTCAAATATCGCAATACTTGCGACCTTGCTCTCTCCAGCTACGCTACCACCTATCATCAAAACAACACCAAACTCACCCATAGTGTGAGCAAAACTAACGACAGTAGCTGTTAGTAAATTTGATCTGATGCTTGGCAAAATCACCCTAAAAATAGTCGTGAGTTTGTTCTTACCAAGACTATAGCTCGCTTCAAAAAGGCTCTTTTTTAGGCTGTTCAGCCCAGCGTAAATCGGACCAAACATAAATGGCAACGAATAGATACAACTTGCCACAACAAGACCTGTGAAGTTAAAAACTAGCCTAACTCCAAAAATTTCTTCGATAAATTTACCAAAGGCAGAATAAGGTGAAAGAAAAATAAGTAGATAAAAGCCAAGAACGCTTGGTGGTAATACCAAAGGCAGTGAGATTACTGACTCTAAAAATGATTTGCCAAAGAATTTTTTCTGTGACATAAAATAAGCAAGTGCAATGCAGGCAAAAAACAAAATAAAAGTAGTTATAAAAGATAGTTTTAGCGATAACCAGAACGGTTCATAATCGATATTTTTAAGCTCGTCTATCATGCTTTTTCCAAATTTACGCTAAACGCTTTTGTACTAACTACCACCATATCGCCTACTTTTAGATTCATTGCTTCGCTGCTACTTAGCACAACTTCACAAATTTGACGGTTTATCAGTACATTCGCTACAAAGATCGCATCACATTTTTTTATCTCTAAAATTTTAGCGTTAAAGGCAAATTTCTGCGATCCTGCACTCTTTAAAAATATCTCACTTGTACTACCTGATCTTGAAATTTTGCCATTTTCAAGGACAAAGACTTTATTGCAAAGCTTATAAATTTCAGCGATATCATGGCTTACTAAGACAATGCTCATTTTAAATTCGTCGTGAAGTGCTAACAGATAATCTTGTAATTTTTCACGCATAGCATTATCAAGTGCGCTTAGTGGCTCATCAAGTAGTAAAATTTCAGGCCCTCTCATAACTGCACGAGCAAGTGCTACGCGTTGTTTTTGGCCGCCAGAAAGGGTGCTAATCTTTGCATTTTTGAGACTTGTTAGACCGCAGATATCAAGGAGTTTATTTGCTAGACTTACATCATCTTTTGCAAAGAGTAAATTTTTAAAGACATTCATATTTTCAAACAATGCATAATCTTGAAATAAAAAGCCGATATTTCGCTTTTGTGGAGCCAAATTTATCTTATCGTCAAAGAAAATTTTATCTCCAACCTTTATAAATCCGCTTTGTGGCGTTTCAAAACCGGCAATCAACCTTAAAATAGTGGTCTTTCCACCGCCACTTGCTCCGTAAAGTCCGACAAAATCGCCATTTTCAAAGCTAAGGTCTACCTCAAGCATAAATTTGCCATCGCCGCCATTTAGCTCTTTTTTGCAAGAAATTTCTATCATTTTTGAGTACTTATATGAATACTAGTAGATTTTATATAGGCAAAAACACTATCGTTTTCGCTCAAATTTAATGCTTTTAAAGCATGATTTGAAATGATGGCTTCGAAGCTAATTTGATCGCATTTTAGACCAACAACGCTTAAAACTTCACCAAAATTTATAGCCTCTACCATGCATCTTAATTCATTTTCAAGCGAGCTAGTGTCAAGTCTATTCTTTGCCAAGACGACATCTGAGCTTTTAAAACCTAAGCCAATCTCGTCATTTAAGGCAAATTTGCTAGCCTCATTTAAGACTAGCATAAATAAATTTGCCTCTACGTTTAGACCCTTTAGCTCAAACAAGCTAACATCATCTTTGGCTAAAATCCTAACGATCTTTGCTTTTATCATTTAGCTGGGACGTTATAACCAAATTTCTTAAAAATTTCTCTTGATTTATCGCCCAAGATAAACTCGTAAAATGCTTTTGTGTCATCATTCTTGTCAGCATGTTTTAGAAGAACTATTCCTTGATCAATCGGAGTGTATAGCTCTTGTGGAACGAAGATGTAGTTAACGCCCTCTTTGTATTTTGACATTTTCTCATCAAAAAGTGCACTAGCAGCGATAAAACCTACATCAGATGCACTTAACGCCTGAGATAGAGTTTCAGAAATTTTTTGAGCATAGACAATATTTTTTTCTACTTCGTCATAAAGTTTTGCGTTTTTAAGAGCCTCTATACTAGCCTTGCCGTATGGTGCAGTTTCTGGATTTGCTATTGAGATAGCTTTTAGTCCACGAACTACTTCGATACCCTTTTTAAAATCCACTCCTCTTATAGAAAAAATAGCCACAGCACCTTGTGCATAAACTTTTGGTTCAGTGCTTGCAAAGCCTGTGTCATAAGCTTTTTGCGCAAAGCCCATATCAGCAGCCATGAATATATCGGCTGGGGCTGAGTTTTGTATCTGTGTAACAAGGCCACCACTTGCACCAAGTGTTAAGTTGATCTTGGCGTTTGGGTGAAGCTTGTTAAACTCTTTTATAAGCTCAGGAAATGCGTATGTCGTATTTGCCGCAGCATAGACATTTACTTCAGCGCCAAGTGCGTTTATGGCAAAAAAGGCTGCCAAACATAAAAATTTAAAAACTTTTCTCATTTAAACTCCTATGATGATTTGTGATGATTTTACTATTGCTAAAAGTGTATCGCCAACACCTATCTTCATCTGGATAGCACTATCTTTTGTGATGATGGCAGTTAAAGTCTGCTCATCGCTTAGTTTTAAAGTAATTTCAGCATTTACAGCACCTATCTTTGCTTCGATCACTTCGCCTTTTAATTGATTTTTTGTGCTTATTTTTATATCTAGATTCCTAGCCAAAATAACAGCTGGGGCTTTAAAAATATAAATAACTTTTTGTCCAACTTTTAGGCCTAAATTTTTCTCACTTTCAACCGTGATGTTTGACTCAAGCGTGCAGCCATTACTTAGTTTTGCAACTATTTGAGAATTTACCGCACCGCGGTTTATGCTAATAATCTCACATGAGAGCTGATTTCTAGCACTTAAGTTCATATTCATTCTTTGAAGATTTATAATATCTACATCCTCAAAATCTACTTTTTGACAAATTTTTTGTAAAAAATCCTTTTGGGTCTCAAGGATTGTGTCATAAATTTTTATCAGTTTATTGGCATACTCGCTTAGCTCGGAGCCACTATTTTTTTTATTTCCATCAGCTCTAATAATAAGCGGCTTACTACTTTTGTTATTTATCGTATCAAGGCAGTCCCAAGCATTTTTATACGATATACCAACCAATTCTGCTGCTTTTGTGATACTTTTTGTCTCTTTTATGGCCTTTAATAATGTAATATGTTTAGCTAAAACCTGTGTATCTTCGCCTAAAAATAGTTCTAAATTTATATCTGCTTTCAAAATTTTTACCTTTACTATATTAGAGAATAATTTGTGAAGTATATCTAATTATATTAATCCTTAAGCTTAAAGATTTAAATCGATTTATAAATTTCTCTTAATTTCTTGTAAAGTTTTTAAAAGATAAAATCGAGCTACATTTTATAAATAAAAATAAGGCTTGGTATGAAATTTTTGCTTTCTATCTTTTTTAGTTTGCTTTTAGCCTGTGCTAATACGGACATAAATACGAATAGCGAAAGCGACGAATTTGATGTTGAATTTGAAGCAAGAAAAGATGTTTTTGACCCACTTAGTGGCTACAATAGAATTATGACGCATGCAAATGACTTTATCTATGTAAATATGCTAACTCCAGTGGCAAAAGGCTATGCCTATGTTGTGCCAAAAACAGCTAGAACAATGGTTTCAAATTTCTTTGATAATCTGCTTTTCCCAGTTCGCTTTGTAAATAACTTACTTCAGTTTAAATTTCAAAATGCTGGCGAAGAGACATTGAGATTTTTAGCAAATACGATAATTGGCTTTGGCGGACTAACAGACGGAGCAAAATACTACAACCTCAAGCCTCACGATGAAGATTTTGGACAAACGCTTGGATATTGGGGGCTTGGCAGCGGTTTTCACATCGTTTGGCCACTTATTGGACCATCAAATTTAAGAGATACTGGAGGCATGGTCGGAGATTATTTTGCCGATCCTATTAGCTACGTTGATCCTATACTTTTATCAACTGGTATCAAGTCATATAGAGCGTTTAATAGCTTTTCACAAGATCCAACTGCTTATGAAAAACTAAGAAAAGATGCTATTGACCTTTATCCATTTTTACGCGATGCTTACGAGCAAAGACGTGACAAGCTTATCAAGGAGTAAATATGAAAATTTTAAAAATTCTAACTATGATTTTACTTTTTACAAATAGCCTTTTTGCTATTTCAAAAGAGCAGATCAAACCTGAAGTAGAGATGAAAACAACAAAGGTTATTGAAATTTTAAAAGATACAAATTTAGACAATAATGCAAAGACAAAAGAAATTTTTGCTCTTCTTGATTCATTTTTCGACTATAAGCAAATGGCAAAGATTAGCCTTGGTAAACGTTACAACAGCTTAAGTGGCGATGAGCAAGCCAAATTTGACGCAGCATTTGAGCAAAAACTAAAAAGCTCATACATAGATAAACTTTTAGGATACAAAGATCAAGAGATACATATAACTGGCGAGAGCGAACCTCAAAAAAATAGATATTGGCTCACATCTGAGCTCATAAATGATGGCAAGAGCTACGAATTTGTCTATAAATTTTATGACGCTAAAGAGCGTGGCTGGCTCATTTATGATCTTGATATCGTTGGTGTAAGCATCATTCAAACTTATAGAAGTCAGTTTGGTGATGTGCTAAATAACGCTGATTTCAATACTCTTTTACAAAAGCTAAACGAAGCTGTTTTGCCTGATCAAAATAAAACCAACCCTTAATGCGACAAATTTTTAAATTTATCATTGCTAGAAACAAGCTTATTATTGCTCTGATTTTAGCTTTAAGCGTAGTTTTTGGCTATCTTAGTACCAAGCTTAGCGTTGATGCGTCAGCTGAAACGCTACTACTTGAGCATGATCCTGACTTAAAAGCTTATAGAGAGATAGCTAAACGCTACGACTCACCTGGATTTTTAGTGGTCGCTTTTACTCCAAAAGATGATCTTTTTTCACCTAAAAATTTAGAACTTATCAAAAATTTAGGCGATGAACTAGCTAAAAACGATATGGTAAATAGCGTCATCTCTATAATAAATATTCCGCTTTTAAATAGTGTAAAAGGCGGGATTACTGGTATCTTAGATCATACTCCAACGCTGCAAGATAAAGATATAAATATTTCTAAAGCAAAGCTTGAGTTTACCAAAAGCCCGATTTACAGCGGAAATTTGATAAGCAAAGATCTAAAAACCACAGCGATTGCTCTAAATTTAAAACAAGATGAGAAATTTAATGAGCTTGTAAATGAGAGAAATTTGCTTAGCCAAAAAGAGTCAAACGGCACTATCACACAAGCTGAGCGACTTAAGTTAGAGGCTCTTGCCTATGAGTTTAAAGCCTACCGAGATGAGCTTAGAAAGAGCGATCACGAAAACCTTGAGGCCATAAAAGCAACCATAGCTAAATTTAACGCAAATGATGAGCTATTTTTAGGCGGCGCAAATATGATCGCTGATGATATGATAGGCTTTATAAAGAGCGATCTTTTAGTCTATGGCTTAAGCGTACTTGCTCTTCTTAGCTTTAGTTTGTGGCTATTTTTCAGGCAGGTTAGATGGATAGTTTTGCCGATGTTTATATGTGCCGTAAGTGCCATTTTTACGACCGGAATTTTTGGTATATTTGACTGGGAAGTGACGGTCATTAGCTCAAACTACATCGCACTTCAGCTCATCATTACTATTTCAACTGTGATTCATCTTGTCGTTAGTTACCGAGAATTTTACGCAAAGCATCCAAAATATAGCCAAAATCAGCTAATTTATCTAACGCTTCGTGATAAATTCTCTCCATCTTTTTGGGCGATATTTACCACGGTTATTGGCTTTAGCTCGCTTATGAGCGCTGACATAAAGCCAGTCATCATGCTTGGCATTATGATGAGCACTGGCATTAGCGTTTCGCTTGTGCTTGCGTTTTTGCTATTTGGTGCAATAAATGTAAATTTAGAAAAATTAGCTCCCATTAGAACCTTTGAAAATAGCTTTAAATTTACAAAATATTGCGCAAATTTAGCCTTAAACTCAAGAAAGATTATCTACGTAGTTTGTGTGCTAGTTGTCTGTTTTGGCGTTTATGGTATCAGCAAGATAAAGGTTGAAAATAGCTTTATAGGCTACTTTAAAGAAAGCACAGAAATTCGCCAAGGAATGCAAGTTATTGATACCAAACTTGGCGGCACGATACCAGTTGATGTGATAGTGAAATTTAAAGAGCAAAAACAAGATAAAAATACCGAGCAAGATGAGTTTGAAAATGAGTTTGAAAGCAATGCCAAGGATGCGAAATACTGGTTTAATAGCTATCACACAAGGGTTGCTGAGAAGATTCATGATTATTTGAAAGAGCAAAAATTTGTCGGACATGTAAGCTCGCTAGCAACCCTTATAAAAGCCATAAAAGAGCTAAATAACGGTGCGAGTGATGATTTTTTATTGGCTGCGATGTATGAGAAATTACCACAAAATTATAAAAATATCTTATTAAGCCCTTATGTGAGCGTTGAAAATGACGAGCTTAGATTTAGCATAAGGATCGTTGATAGCGACTCTAAGCTTAGACGAAATTTATTTCTAAAAGAGCTTAGAGAAGGGCTTTTAGAGCTTACTAAAAATGACAATGTAAGCATAGAAGTTGCCGGCATGATGGTGCTTTATAACAATATGCTTCAAAATTTACTTAGCTCGCAAGTTGATACTTTTGGGCTAACTGTCGCTATACTTTTTGTCATATTTTGCTTTATTTTTAGAAGCATAAAACTAGCAACCATTGCGATAGTTTCAAATTTAATCCCACTTTGCACACTCTTTGGTGTGATGGGATTTTTTGGCATTCCGCTTGATGTGATGAGTATAACGATCGCAGCCATTAGTATAGGTATCGGCGTTGATGATATCATTCACTACATACACCGATTTAAAGAAGAAATGCTTACAAAAAGCGTTTTTGAGAGTATTAAAGCTGCTCATGCAAGCATCGGATATGCGATGTATTACACATCATTTACTATTTTTCTTGGTTTTAGCGTGATGATAACTAGTAACTTTATCCCAACTATATATTTTGGCTTACTAACCGATCTTGTTATGGTATTTATGCTTCTTGGTGCGCTAATCATCTTGCCAAGCCTAATAGCAAGCTTTGTAAAAAAGAGTGATGTTTAAGCTAAATTTATTTGATAACTTTGATGAACGAGTAGACATCGACCACACCGTCAATGTGCTTAGCATACCAAATAGCATGTTTTTCTTGCTCAATGCTATCAACTACGCCGCTAAATACAACATCACAGCCAACTATGCTAACACGCACATTTGTGCCCTCAACTATACTATCTTTAAAAAGATTTTGCTTTAAGTTTGCAAGAATTTTTAGACTATCGCATGGATACTCTGGCTTTTTGATACGAAGATAGGTATAAATTTTCCGCACTCCATCTGTGCTTTTGGCTAATTCTACTAGCTTATCTTCAAGCTCTTTACTATCAACGAGTCCGATAAGATAAGTATCTCCGTAAAAAACCTCTATCTCGATATCAATATTACTAAGACCTTTTGAAAATAAAATTTTGCTTTGTAATTTGCTTTGTATAAATTTATCTCTTGTGATCGAGTAAATACCACGTTTATCGCGTGAAATAGAGTACGCATCATAGACATTTAGCGGTGCAGTTGCTGGAGAAAGAACCGAAGAGCAAGAGCAAAAAAATAGAGCCAAAAATGCAAAAACGCTAAATTTTAAAATCAGAAATCCTTTTGTAATTTCAAAAAGTTTATAGAAAATGGGCTAAAATTTATCTAAATCTGCTAAAATAACGCGCACGGAGGATAAAGTAATCTGGTGATGCTCACGGGCTTCAAACCCGATGACTGGGCGGTTGACCGTCTGGTGGGGAGTTCGATTCTCTCATCCTCTCGCCACTCACTTTAAATTTTACTTTTATCAAGCAAATTTATAATCCCAAACAAAATAAAACTTAATACAACCAAAACAAGACTTAAAATCAGCGCTTCATCGCTTTTGCCATCGTATACGGCATTATAAATGGCAAGCGAGATAGTGTCGGTCTTTCCTATTATATTTCCGCTAAGTATGAGTGTTATGCCAACCTCGCCAAGCCCACGCGAGATCGCTAAGATAAAAGCCGTCGCTACACTTTTTGCAACACATGGAAAGAGCACGAAAATAGCTGTTTGAAATTTATCTTTTCCAAGGCTATATGCTGCTTCACTTAGGCTTTTTGAAAGTGAACCAAGAGCAGAAGCGACAGGCTTTACAAATAGTGGCAACGAAGCTATAAAAGCAGCTAAAACAAGAGCCTTAAAACTAAAAATAATTTCTAAATTTAAAGCCTTGCCGACGATACCATTTTTACCAAGCAAATAAAGTAGTAAAAATCCAGTCGCAATGGGCGGAAAGACGAGAGGAAAAGTTACGATCATCTCTAAAATAGCTTTAAATTTGGCCTTACCAAAAGCTAAATAATAAGCCAAAGCCAGCCCAAAAATGATAAGCAAAGCCCCTTGGCACAAAACGACCTTTACACTTAAAAATAGCGGATCAAAAAGCCAAGAGAGCTCTTGCAAGCTTAGCCTTATCTTATGCCAAATTTATTGTAAATTTCTTTTGATCTCTCGCTTTTTAGCTCATTTAAGAATTTCTCACAATCAGCCTTTTTATCGCATCCTTCAAGCTTTGCAGCTACAATGTTTGCTGGAGCGTAAAGTGCTTTGTCTATCAAAATAAAACTGCCAAATTCGTCTTTGTGTGCATTTAGTTCAGTTTGGTTGATGAATCCAGCATCAACTTCGCCGTTTAATATATATGTAACGACCTGTTGCACGCCGGCAACCGCTAAAATTTTATCCTTTAGCTCGCCACTTAAATTTGCTTTTTGCATAAATTCATTCGCTCTTTTGCCATAAACTGTCTTTACAGCATCTGGCATAGCGATCTTAGAAAGCGCTTTTAGCTCTTCAACTTTTTCTATTTTCACACCATTTTTAGTAGCCAGCACCAAAGCACCTGAGCCTAAATTTACATACTCAGCGATCTTTAGATCAGACTTTTTCAAAAAGTCTTCATCGCCTACGATCACGTCAGTTTTGCCCTCTTTTGCCTGAGCCATTATAGCTGTGATGTTTGCAAAAGAAGTGTCGATATTTACGCCATCTTTTTTGAGATTTTGCGCGACTGCCTCAACTATCTTTTTATATCCGCCACCAGCACTTACTAGCAAATTTTCATTGCCAAATGCAAAAATTGCGACCATTAAAAGCAAAATTTTTTTCATACTTTTTCCTTTAAAAATAAGATTTTAGGATTTTATAAAATATACTCTTATATATTCTTAAAATATATTTTTACAATTTTAAACCTTTCGCCAAAATGGTATAATCTCGCCAAAAAACAAAAGGACAGAGATGAACGAACTTGAGCTAAAGATGCAAGGCAAGATAGATAGGCTAACAGACAAGACCTTTAAGCTAGATCCAAGGATCGGCGAGGGCTACTTCACGGCGAAATATTTCCTAAAAGTAAATGAGATAATTAAGCAAAACCTGCCAGATCAGCACGTGACGATGCAGTTTTTTCAAAGGCGTGATGATATCGTACTTTGCGGCATTGACGAGGTTTTAGCTATCATCAATAAATTTGTCAAAGACCCAAGCGAGCTTGAAATTTACGCACTTGATGATGGCGATATCATAAACGCAAATGAGCCAGTTTTAAAGATAAGTGGCAAGTATGAAAATTTCGGATTTTTAGAAAATGTGATCGATGCGACGCTTACTAGAAGAAGCTGCGTGGCGACAAACTCCAGAGATGTGATAAAAGCGGCAAATGGTAAGGTCGTCTTTAGCATGGCTGATAGACAAGATGACATCTGCACGCAGCCAGGTGACGGCTACGCCTCATTTATTGGTGGTATAAAAAAGGTCGCCACAGACGCTCAGGGCGAGCTTACCGGGCTAAAAGGTGGTGGCACCATGCCTCATGCACTCATTCAAATGTGCGGTGGAGATATAGTAAAAGCCTCAGAAATTTATGCTAAGACCTTTGAAAATGAGAAGATCACGGCATTGGTTGATTATAACAACGATGTGATCACAGACGCATTAAGGGCTGCAAATGCCTTAAAAGAGAGGCTTGGCGCGGTTAGAGTCGATACTAGTAAAAATTTGATTGATAAGTATTTTGAAGGCAAAGATACGAGTAAATTTGACCCGCACGGTGTTTGCAAGGAGCTTATATTTGCTCTAAGAGAGGCGCTTGATAAAGCTGGCTTTAAATACGTTAAAATCGTAGTTAGCTCAGGTTTTAGCCCTAAAATTATAAAAGAATTTGAAGCTTATAACACGCCGGTTGATACTTATGGCGTTGGAAGTTATCTTGTTAAAAATGACATTTGTGGCTTTACAGGCGATCTAGTCGAGCTAAACGGTAAAGATGAGGCTAAATTTGGTAGGAAAAATTTTGCTTCAGACAGGCTAAAGAGAGTGAAATTTTAATAGAAAAGATGAAATTTATAAAAATTTTAATGTTTTTGTCGCTTTTGTTAACTGCTTGCACCGCCGCAAACTATGCTAACGCTTTTGAAAAGGTTGGCATCCTTGAAGACGGAGTTTATCTCTTTAGCCAAAATGGCATAGGGGTCAAAAAAGACCTGCTTGTAAAGGTGATCTCGGTGCAAAACGTAGAAATTCCTCACAAAAAGATCATCTCGATGCTAAATATCCCTAAAAAATCTAAAATCAATGACTTTAAAACAAACGATGCTGGCGTAATAGTGTGGCCATTTTACGAGTTTGAGGGCAAATTTTTAACGACAATAATCGTTGAAAATATAAAAAAAGAAGATAGCGATAAAAAACTGCTTAAGATGCTTGAACTTAAGCATCCGTTTTACTCGACGATCCTAGCACGAAGAAAGGGCGCTAAAGACGCCATAGACGTGAAATACGTGCTAAATTTCAAAGAGGCAAAGCTGGTAAAATCGTTTCAAAACCGCCCTTAAAACTTTATTTTAAATAAATTTCATTAAAATGGCGTAATCAAAAAAAGGATCGTCTTTGCAAAATTTCAAGAACATAAACGTCGCTCACTCGCCTGATGCTGACGATATTTTCATGTATGCCGCGGTCAAATTTGGCTGGGTTAGCAGTAAAAATTTAGCCTTCACATCAAAAGCGCTTGATATAGAAACGCTAAACGAGGAGGCGCTAAAAGGCACTTACGAGGCAACAGCAATCAGCTTTGCACTCTATCCAAAAATTTGCGATGAATTTGCACTTTTACGCTGCGCGGTGAGCTTTGGCAAAGGCTATGGCCCAAAGCTTATCAAGCTAAAAGATAAACAGCTAAAGCGAAATTTTAAGGTCGCACTATCTGGCAAAAACACGACAAATGCTCTGCTCTTTCGCATAGCTTACCCAGAGGCGAGGATCGTTTACAAAAACTTCTTAGAGATCGAAAATGCCGTGCTTAGCGGCGAGGTCGATGCTGGCGTGCTCATACATGAAAGCATCTTAAATTTCTCAGGCGAGCTCTGCGTAGAGCGTGAAATTTGGGACATCTGGAGTGAACTAAACGGCGAAAATTTACCGCTTCCACTTGGCGGTATGGCACTTAGACGAAGCCTACCAATAACTGATGCGATCGAGTGCGAGAGAGTGCTTAGCGAGGCCGTTAGGATCGCCACTTCGCACAAGCCATTTTTGTCTCACATGCTAATGGAGCGAAACCTCATCAGAGTTGGCAAAGATGAGCTAAAAACATATCTAAATTTATATGCAAATGACGAGTCTATAAGCATGAACGAAACTCAGCTAAAAGCACTAAATAAGCTCTATCAAATAGGCTACGATAAAGGTTTTTTTGAAAAGCCAATCGACGTAAACGACTATCTTATACCTACTGAATACAACGAAGTAAGGTTTAGCTGATGCAAAGTACGCTTGTCTCGCTTGGAGTTGAAACCTTTAAGATCGCCCTTTACATCAGCCTTCCGATGCTACTAAGTGGCCTAATAGCCGGTCTTATCATCTCCATTTTTCAAGCGACCACACAGATAAACGAAACTACGCTAAGCTTCGTGCCAAAGATCTTGCTAGTCGTCGTTGTCATCATATTTTTGATGCCTTGGATGATCTCGATGATGGTTGAGTTTACTACTCGGATGTTTGATTTTATACCGGAATTTATCCAGTGACGAGGCTTGTTGATTTTTCTAAATTTACCTCAGTTAGGATAGGTGGCGTGCATGAAATTTTCGAGGTTGATAGCCTTGAAGATCTAAGCTCGCCTCACTTTTTAGGCTCTGTGATGATAGGCGGGGGCAACAACCTTCTTATCTCGCCAAATCCCCCAAAAATGGCGATACTTGGCAAGAGCTTTGACTATATAAATTTAGAAATTTGTGATGAAAAAATTTGCCTTGAGATAGGTGCTGCGACGAAATCTGCCAAAATTTATAACTTCTGCAAGCAAAATAACATCGCTCACCTTGAGTTTTTAAAAAATATCCCAGGCACGCTTGGCGGACTTATAAAAATGAACGCTGGGCTGCTTAAATTTAGCATAAGCGACAACCTCACGCATGTGCGTCTGGCTCGTGGCTGGGTGAGCAAGGATGAGATAAACTTTAGCTACCGCCACAGCGGCATAGATGAGGCCATTTTGGGGGCTAAATTTAAGCTTCAAAGTGGCTTTGACGTAAGCATTTCTGAAGCTATCAGCGCAAAAAGGGCAAATCAGCCAAAAGGAGCTAGCTTTGGTAGCTGCTTTGTAAATCCTGAGGGGCACTTTGCAGGGGCTTTGCTTGAGGCGGTCGGGCTAAAAGGATACGCTATTGGCGGAGCGAAATTTAGCGAAGAGCACGCAAATTTCTTGATAAATTTTAACCACGCAAGCTTTGAGGACGCCACTAGCCTTATAAATTTGGCAAAGACTAGAGTTTTAGAGAAATTTGGCGTAGAGCTTAAGACAGAAGTTTGCATTTTATAAGGATAATGATGAGTGAGTTTTTAATAGAAGTTTTTACCCTTTCAGTTTTGTTTATAATTATTGGTCTTTACGCTGTTTATAGGGCTAAAAAGGCGCAAAGCGAGCATGAGAAAAATGTGGCTGATTACGATAAAAATCTGCTAAATTTTGCCAAAATTTTAGGCGTTCAAAATCATATAGACCTAGTTAAATTTGATGAAATTTTAGCCCAGGCCTTAAAAGAAAAACTAATTTTTAAATTTAATAAATCTACCTCACAAGAGGAATTTATCTCTTTTATAAAAGATGGAAATTTCAAAACCAAACCACAAATTTCACAAAATAGTATCGACGAAGCCTTTCTTACACTTTGCGCAAGCTCACTTGTAGAGCCACTAAAGCTTGCGATACTAAAAAACGAAGATCAATTTTATGGATTTTTGTTTGAAAAAGAGCATCTTTTTGCTCTTATTGATAGCGCTGCGCTGCTTGGCGAAAATATTATAATTTGCGAGTAAATCAAGTAAAATTCATCTCTTTTTAGATAAAATCAAGCCAAATTTCAACTATAAGGTAAAAAATGGCAAAAGAAAAAGATAGTGACAAAAAGATAGCTATCCCAGAGAGCGAAGCGGACAAGAAAAAGGCGCTCGAGCTTGCACTAAAGCAGATCGATAAAGCTTTTGGCAAAGGTACACTTTTAAGACTTGGCGACAAAGAGGTTGAGGCGATCGAGTCGATACCGACTGGCTCGCTAGGGCTTGATCTGGCTCTTGGCATAGGTGGTGTCCCAAAAGGCAGGATCATCGAGATCTACGGACCAGAGAGCTCAGGTAAGACCACGCTCACGCTTCACATCATAGCTGAAGCGCAAAAAGCTGGCGGAATTTGTGCATTTGTCGATGCAGAGCACGCACTAGACGTAAAATACGCTTCAAATTTAGGCGTAAATACCGACAACCTTTACGTCTCTCAGCCAGACTTTGGCGAGCAGGCACTTGAGATCGTTGAGACGCTTGCTAGAAGCGGTGCGATCGATCTTATCGTAGTTGATAGCGTCGCTGCTCTTACTCCAAAGAGCGAGATAGATGGCGACATGGGCGATCAGCACGTGGGCCTTCAAGCAAGGCTTATGAGCCAGGCGCTTAGAAAGCTAACTGGAATTTTAAGCAAGATGAAGACAACTGTTATCTTCATCAACCAAATTCGTATGAAGATCGGCATGATGGGATATGGCACGCCAGAGACTACAACTGGCGGTAATGCACTTAAATTTTACTCATCTGTAAGGATCGATGTCAGAAAAATAGCCACACTTAAACAAAATGACGAGCCTATCGGCAACCGCACGAAAGCAAAAGTCGTTAAAAACAAGGTCGCACCTCCGTTTAAAGTGGCTGAATTTGACATCATGTTTGGCGAGGGTGTTAGCAAAGAGGGCGAGATCATCGACTATGGCGTAAAACTCGACATCATAGACAAATCAGGCGCGTGGTTTAGCTACAAGGCTGAAAAACTAGGCCAAGGTAGAGAAAACGCCAAAGCCTACCTAAAAGAGCACCCAGAAATTTCTGACGAGATAGTAGCGGCTATAAAAGGCTCGATGGGGATCGATCACCTAATAAGCAGCGGCGCAAAAGACGAAGACGACGATACAAACGAAGCAGGAGATGAATAATGGTATTTATTGAAGATGTAGAAGCTCACGAGGTTTTAGACAGCAGAGGCAACCCAACAGTTCGTGCGACAGTTAGACTAAGCGACGGAACTGAGGCAAGCGCGATCGTGCCAAGCGGCGCAAGCACTGGCAAGCGTGAAGCGCTTGAGCTTCGTGATAAAGACGAGAGATACGCTGGCAAAGGCGTTTTAAAAGCTGTTTCAAACGTAAATGAAAAGATCGCAGAGGCAGTTATAGGCCTTGATGCTTACAACCAAAAGGCAGTCGATGCGGAGATGCTTGAGCTTGATGGCACGCACAACTACTCAAATTTAGGCGCAAACGCAGTCCTTGGCGTATCTATGGCAGTAGCTCGCGCAGCTGCAAAGAGCCTAAATATCCCGCTTTATCGCTACCTTGGCGGTGCAAACGCCAGCATCTTGCCAGTGCCGATGTTTAACATAATAAATGGCGGCGCACACGCAAATAATAGCGTTGATTTTCAAGAATTTATGATCATGCCATTTGGCTTTAGCACATTTAGCGAGGCGCTAAGAGCCGCAACTGAAATTTATCATAAGCTAAAATCTATCCTAAACGCAGCTGGCCACAGCACGGCTGTCGGTGACGAGGGTGGTTTTGCTCCAAATTTAAAAGACAACGAAGAGCCACTAAAGCTTATCTCACAAGCTGTAAAAGAGACTGGATATGAGCTAGGCAGCCAAATAAAGCTAGCCCTTGACGTTGCTTCAAGCGAGCTTTACAAAGACGGCAAATACGAGCTTGAGGGCAAGAAATTTAGCAGCGACGAGCTCATTAGCTACTACGAAAAACTTTGTGAAAAATACCCGATATTTTCTATCGAAGATGGCCTTAGCGAGGACGACTGGAGCGGCTGGGCTGAGCTTACAAAAAGGCTTGGCAGCAAAGTTCAGCTAGTAGGTGACGATCTTTTTGTCACAAATGAGAAAATTTTACGCGAAGGCATCGAGAAAAACATCGCAAATGCGATCTTAATCAAGCCAAATCAAATAGGCTCAGTCACGCAAACTATGCAAACTGTCCGTCTTGCTCAAAGAAATGGCTACCGCTGCATAATGAGTCATAGAAGCGGCGAGAGCGAAGATGCGTTCATCGCTGACTTTGCAGTCGCGCTAAACACTGGCGAGATAAAGACAGGTGCTACTTCAAGAAGCGAGCGTAACGCAAAATACAACCGCTTGCTTGAGATCGAACTTGAGGCTGGAGAGTTTTTGGGGGATAATATTTGAGCGAAATTTTAGACGAATATGGCAAAGAAGATGGCATATTTCATAAAATTTTAAAATACATCAGACCAACATTACGCTATGTTATGGCCACCATTTGTGTGGCTATGTTTGCTTTTTATGTAGGCAATATGATGTTTGGCAAACGCTCACTTGATGTTATGCTAAGCCTTCAAAGTAAAAAAGAGAGGCTTAGCGAAGACGTGGAAATTTTAAAAAAAATGAACGCGCGTCTGCAAAAAGATTATTTTGAATTACAAGGCCTTGAGCCAGACTTTAATAAAAAGTAGGAATGATGAAAAAATTTTGGTTAGTTTTATCTATATTTGCAGCAAGTGTGTTTGCTAGAGAGAACCCATTTATGCCTATTAGCGAGCTAAATACAAGTGTCATGACAACAAACATCATAGAAAAATTTGATAGATTTGATTCTCTTTCGTTTAAATTTCCAAGCGATGCGGCACTTTTACTAGATGTCACCATAAGATATAGAGCAAATGATGGCACTATAAAGGAAAAAAGACTAGCCGATATAAATAAAACTATCGATTACAGCGATGAATTTGCTTTAAATAAGGTAAAAAATCCAGAACCAGTCGTGGCAAAAAAGCTAGATGTTTCAGTCACAATGGCAAATATGCCTAGTCAAAAAGTAAGCACTCCTGTGATAATAGAAAAAAATGAAACTAAAATTTCAAATAAAGATAGAAATAAAACTTCAGATATGCCAACTCCAAATGTTGTAGTAATCGATCTTAGCACAGACAAAACAAAAGAAACTACCATAAAGCCTGAACAAAAGGTGGTCGAGATAAAGATCGAGCCTAATGCAAAACCAGTTGAAAATACTAAAAATGAAAAGCTGGTTAAATTTTTAAACTTTATAAGCTTTTTAGCTAGCGAAAAAGAGCTAAAAATTGTCACAAAAGCTAAAAATTTAAAGTATTTTTCTTATGAGAAAAACAAGATTGTTCTTGATTTTGCAAAGCCTCCAAGAAGCTTTAAAACTAAGAGCTTAAAACTTGAAAATGAATATTTTAAAAATGTGGTCATAGGCTGGCATGATAGATATTTTAGAGTGGTTTTAGAGCTTGATAAAATGCGTAAATATAAGCTTGAAGCCGCTGAAAATGGATATTTGCTTAAGCTTTTATAGTTGAATTTTAAAAAGAGTAGATTTTATAAAATTTCAAATATAATACTTTTCAAAATAAAAATTTAAGGCTATTGGTTTGAAATATCCACTTGATTGTAAAGATAATTTTGAAAACTCATTTATATTTTGGCTTACTCGCTATGTCAAATTTAAACTTAGCTCACTTTCGAATAAAGAGCTTCGAGACCCAAAGGCGCTTGCAAGTGTGAATTACGCTCTAAGCCGAGAGGTAAAGAATATTGATCAGCTTGATGGCTTGGTAAAAAGCGCAAGAAACGCAGGGCTTACTGGCATAAATACCTACTTTAATCCACTTAAAAAAATATATGAAACGATGAAATTTTACGAGCTTAGCAGCCTAAAGCAGATTGATGAAGAGCTGCTAAGCGAAATACTAGCTAGCACAACCGGTGGACTAAGCGATGCTAGCAAGAAAAATTACCGCATCTCAGTAATAAATTTCTTTGCATTTTTAGACAAACAAAACGAAGAAGATGGCAAAGCTCATGTTTTTGATATAAATTTAAAAAACTGGGGCGGAGTGAGTGGCAATAAAGGGCAAAAGCTGCCTGAGTTTATGGGTGAAGATGAGGTCAAAAAATTTCTAGATGCGATCGAGGAGAGCGACTTTAAGCAAAACTCAAATCGCAATAAGCTCATAATAAAAACGATAATTTTTACTGGCATTCGTGTGAGTGAGGCTCTAAATTTAAAGCGAAAGGATATCACTGAAGATGGCGATCTTTTTATCATTAGGATCCGAGGCAAAGGTAACAAATACCGTATCGTTATGATAAAACGTCACCTAATAGAAGCTCATCTAAATGCGATCGCAATAAATTATATCAACAAAGAAGGCTATCTTTTCATCAATAAAAAAGGCACCAGGCTTACGCAGGCTTATGTTAGCCGCATAGTTGAGCAAATTTTATTTAAAGCTGGCATCAGAAAAGAGAAAAATGGTGCCCACATGCTGCGCCATACCTTTGCAACGATGCTTTACAAAAAGCAAAAAGACCTTGTTTTGGTGCAAGAAGCTCTTGGGCATGCTAGCTTAAATACCTCAAGAATTTACACTCACTTTGATAGCGACAAACTAAAACTTGCTGCAAAGGTAGCTGAGGATCTAGCAAACTAGAGCACTTAAAGCCAAAGCAAACTAGCAATACTAAATTTAACTCATGCAAAATTTAAAACATTATTTAACTATGAAACCCTATAATATATGAGGAAATTTTAGCTTGCAAGCAGCCCAAAGGTTTGCTCTGTATCTAAATTTACAATCCGCAAGACAAAAGCTCTTACAAAAAGTGAAATTTGGCAAGCAAATTTCACTCTACTCGCCAAATTTATATCAAACTAGCTGATCTTTCTTATCTTTGCAGGAAGTGCTTGTCTAGCGCAAGTGCCAACCAACCAGTCATTTAAACTAAATTCGCCATTTCTTTTTGGATCAAGAAGTCCAAGCTTATTATGATTGACCCCTTTTTCTAAATTTGCGATCCCAAAAGCTGGCTTTCCATCGACGATGTGCGTTCTTATACCAAACTCATCATGGCCAAATCCATGCTCTATGCTGATAACCCTGCTAGCAACGCCGTCAGTCACAAATGCCTCGCCAACTTGTGCGCCATAAGGCGTAGTCACTTTGACCTTATCGCCTGAGCGAATGCCCTGCTCATTTGCAACATCTGGTGCTATCCTTATGAAGTTGCTAGGATGAACAGCTCTTAGCCTTGGGCTAACAAAGGTGTAGAAGTGTTGGATATTTGACTTTCTTGAGCTTACTGTGTATTTCCACTCAGAGCGTGGGAAAAATTTCTCAAGCGGTGTGCCATCACTTGCTACTGGTAGCATCAGACTTGGCACTCCTGGCATAAATTCGCCTGTTATTGAGTGCCTGTGTCCGCCAAGTGGTTCATAGTAGATAGAAGCTGGCGTAGGCGCTGGCACTTTTATGGTTGCTTTATCACCCTTATATGCGCTCTCGTAGCTACCATATCTGCCGCCTTTTGCTAGTATGTGCGCTACTTTTGGCTTCTCTTCGTCTTTTAGATAAGGATCGAGTTTTGTCATCACTCTTGATATCTTACTAAGCTTTTTGTCCTCGTTGCTTATATCTTTTACACCCTCACCATCAAAGGCTAAATTTGCTAGCGCAGCCGCGTAGTACTGCTCTTTTACGTCAAGGTCCATGAAATTTCCATCTTTGTCTTTGAAGGCATTTTTGCCAAAGCCTTTTACTCCAAGCCTCTTTGCCACAGCTATATAAAATGCCTCAACGTCGATGACTCCGCCGTTTTTATCTTTTGCCTGTCTTGGGCTAACGGCTGGATAGCGCACGACTGAAGTTTTAGCTATCGTTCCCCAAAGAGAGTTTGGAAGCGCCCAGTTTTCTAAATTTACCCCATCTGGCACGATGTAGTCAGCATAGGCGTTTGTCTCGTTCATAAAGGCATCTATACCAACAAAAAGTGGCAAATTTTTACTATCTTTTAGTACGTCTAAAACCGCTTTTTCAAGTCCTGCTTGTCCGTAAAGTACGTTTGTCATGTAGTTTATGAAGACTTTTACTTTGTATGGATAGCCAGCCTTGTGGCTCGTAAGTGTTTCGTTTACAAGTGGCATAGAGATAGGATACCATGGCTGAGTTGATGGATAGCCGCTGCCACCAGCTGCTACTTTACGCTTATACTCAGAGCTTGTTTCGTAGTATTTGCCTGATCTTGATAAATTTAGACCATTTGGCTTATAAGCGCCCTCAAAGCTCTCAAGGTCATATCTGCCCTTTAAAAACTCGTGCGTGCCAGCACTTGCATTGACGTTGCCGCCTTTATAGCCGTAAGTGCCCATTAGTGTGTTTAGACAAAGTATCGCAAAAGTAGTCATACCAGCTTGTGTATGCATCATGCCGCCATGCACGTTTGTACTCACTTGTCTGCCATTTTTGGTGAAATTTTCACAAAGCCACAAAATATCATCTACGCTCACACCGCAAATTTTTGAGTACTCCTCTAAGCTGTGTTTATAAGCTGATTCTTTTAAAAGCTGCATTGAGCTTTTTACCTCGACCTTTTTGCCATCTATTAAAATTTTACCTTTGTAGTAGAGCTTGGCTGGTTCATTTACCTTGTAGCTTTGTACCTTGCCATCTTGCGAGCAGACCTGCCACTCGTTATTGACAAGTGCAAATTTGCCGTAGTCTTTGTGACCTTTTTCGGTGATGACTAGGTGAGTGGCGTTGCACCAGTGTATCTCGCCTGCTAGCTTTGCTTGGTCTAAATTTGGCTGGATAAGGTAGTTTGTGGCGTATTTTTCATTTTCTATGATCCAGCGTATCATCGCCATAGCTAGAGCTGAGTCGGTGCCTGGCTTTATCGCTATCCAGCGGCCTTTGTCTGAAGAGGCGTATTTTACAGCATTTGTAACGCTTGGGTCTACCACTGCGTAGCTAAAGTCATCTCTAGTGCCTCTTGCGTAAGAGAGCATTTTTGCCTGTTTTTGGAAAGGGTTGCCACCATTTGACGGCGAAGTGCCCCAGTAGATAACAAATTTAGAGTTTTCATAGTCTGGTTTTGTGTGCGCAAAGCCCTTTGCGTTGTGCGCGATCTTGCCACCGACCCTAAAGCCGCCACCGCAAATTCCGCCGTGTGAGTAGTGATTGATAGTGCCAAATGACTTTTTGACAAAGCGATCAACTATGTCTGAGCGTCCGTCATATAGATAAAAGCTTAAAAATTGATTGCGTTTGGTACCGTACTCTGGATTTTCGCTATCGATTAGCTCGTCGCTATATATTGCTCTTAGCCCATCAACATGCCCCTCACCAAAGAGATCTCCGCCCTCCACTACCTCTTCTACTAGCTGCTCAAAGCTTATACTCTTCCACTTACCCTCGCCCCTTTTGCCAACTCTTTTTAGTGGTGTTAGTATCCTTGCAGGCGAGTCTATCATCTCAGGCAATATCGCTCCTCTAGCACAAACTGTGGCTCGCTTTTCATCTTCGCCGCTTAGTGTTGTGGCAAGAAGTGCGTCGTTTATCGAGGTATCAAAATTTGCCCAGTGTACATTTGAAAGTGGGTGGTATGGGTTGCCGCTACATCTTAAAACTCGGTCGTTTTTGTCATCTACGTGAAGCCTTATGCCACACTTTGTCGTACAGCCATGGCACATCGAAAAAATAACACTATGTCCATCACTAAATGAAATTTTACCGTCCTTTACTCGAAATTCAGGCTCTAGCGAGTTTGCCTGCGGTTTATAGTCGTCCTTATCTTCATCTGCCAGCATAGTACTCGTGGTTAGTGTTGAGAGCACGGCTGATCTTTTTAAAAATTCTCTTCTTTGCATTATTTATTTCCTTTTACTGTGCTATCTCTTCGCTCCAGCTGATAACCTTTTGATATCCGTTTTCAAGCTCGAGTTTCTTATCATTTTTAGCCAAAATTTCGCTGACTCCATGGTAAAACACCTGTGGATTTGTATTTTTAGGACTATCGATGACCATAGTCTCATGTGTGGCTAGAAATTTTCTGATATTTGAGTTAGGATCGTTAAGATCGCCTATTATACGGCTACCGCCCACACAGCTCTCTACACACGCTGGCAAGAGTCCTGCTCTTAGTCTGTGGTCGCAAAATGTGCATTTATCAGCTTTATAGGTATGCAGACTAAGATATCTTGCGTGATATGGACAGGCCTCCACACAAAGCGCACAGCCTATACACTCTTTTGTGTCGATCTTAACGATACCGTTGCTTCTTTGGCAGCTAGCACCAGTTGGACAAACATCGATACAGGCTGGATTGTTGCAGTGGTTGCAAAGTCTTGGGAGTGATGCTATGACTGCCATTTTGCCGCTTTTATCCTTTGCTTCATACTCGGAGACAATGGTTCTAAAAGCACCTGGCTGAACGTCATTTTCCATCATACAGCTCATAGTGCATGACTGACAGCCAACACATCTTGTAAGGTCTATCGCCATGCCGTAGCGAACGCCACTACCACTAAAGTCTTTTGGTGCTGCCTTTAGTGCGGTCGTAGCGAAAAATAATCCTGCAGCTGCAATGAAGCTGCGACGAGAATTTAAGGTCTGTTGCATAAAATTCTCCTTTCTTTTTAGAATTTTTTCTTATTTTAACATAGTAAATATTTTTTCTAAAGTTTATTTTATATTTTTGCAAAATGTATTAAATTTTGAGAATTTTTGTAGCACTTAAAAGATAGAATTTGGATAGTAAAATTTAGAAAGAAGTGGGAAAAAGATAGAAAATAAACTTCTATCTTCTTAAATTTATGCTTTGTAGTTTAGCATATAAAGGCGAATGACTTGCTCTGCTGTCATCTTTAAATTTCTAATCGCGACATCTTTTCTCATCGCTTCTTCAAGACTCACTGGTTCATTTAATATACAAAAATAGGCATCAATCCCATTTTTGTGGCAATCTTTGGCACATTTTTGTACGCATCCAGCAAGTGCAACCACTGGCTTATGATACTTTTTGGCTAGTTTTGCAACCCCAGTCGGAGTCTTTCCCATTGAGCTTTGAAAGTCCATACGGCCTTCGCCAGTGATGATTAGATCAGCCTTTTTGATCTCATCCTCAAGCGCGATAGTCTGCGTAATGATCTCAATACCTGGGCGAAGTTTTGCTCCTAAAAATGCCACAAAGGCAAAGCCAAGTCCGCCAGCTGCGCCAGTACCTTTTTGTGTATGAAATTTGCTATTAGTCTTTTCTTTTACAAGAGCTGCAAAGTGTTTTAGCCCATCATCAAGCTCTTTTACCATGCGGCCATTTGCACCCTTTTGAGGAGCATAAACATGGGCTGCTCCATTCATGCCATAAAGAGGATTGTCTACATCGCAGGCGATTAAAAACTCGCAATCCTTTAGCTCTTTTAGTGCCTCTTCATCTGTAAACTCATAAATTTTGGCTAAATTCTCGCCTTTTCCTTCAAGTAAAGCACCATCTTTATCATAAAATTTAAAGCCAAGTGCGCTAAGCATGCCTGTACCAGCATCATTTGTCGCACTTCCGCCGATACCAATGATAAATTTTCTAGCACCTTTGCTGATGGCATCTTTTATCATTTGCCCAAAGCCAAATGTGCTAGTTTTTAGTGGATTTCTCTCGTCTGGATTTATTAGTGTAAGACCTGAAGCGCTTGACATCTCAAGTATGGCAAGATCATCTTTAAGTGCATATCTCGCCAAAATTTCAGTACCAAGTGGATTTTTCACTATTGTATCTATAAATTTTGCACCAAGTGCATCAGCCATCGCCTCTACACTACCTTCACCGCCATCAGCGATGGGCTTTACTACGACCTCGCAGTCGATCTCTTCTAGCCCTTCTTTTATGGCAAGGCCCGCTTCAAGTGAGCTAAGCGAGCCTTTTAACGAATCAATCGCAACTAAAATTCTCATAAAACCACCAAAGATAATATATAAACACTAATCATACCAACGATACCCATTATAAACGTCATAGCCGTTTGTGTGCGATATCCTTGATCGGCGGTCATCTTGCTAAAGTTTGTCACAACCCAGAAGTAGCTGTCGTTGGCGTGAGATACACACATCGCACCAGATGCTATCGCCATGACACAAAGAGCGGCTGAAATTTCAGTCGTAAAGCCAAGTGTTTGCATGAGTGAGTTGTCGGCACTAAATGCACCCATGATAGATGCTGTCGTGATGATAGCTACAGTTGAGCTTCCTTGAGCGGTTTTTAGCACAGCCGAGATGATGAATGGGAAGAAAATTCCTATCGCTTTTATAGTAGAGGCATTTTCTTTTATGAAATTTACAAATCCAGCCTCGGTAATAACGTTACCCAAAACACCGCCAGCTGCTGTGATAAAGAGTATCGGACCAGCGATCTTTAAAGACTCATTTGTGATATGGTCAAAATCTCTTATCTTTTTAGACTCAGCCAGTAAAAATACACAAAAGATCACGCCAATAGCAAGAGCGATGATAGGGTTGCCTAAAAATAAAAGTACTTTTGGTAAAAAAGAAGCCTTATCAAGCATGCCTTGTTTTGCTAGTACATCAACGATCGAACCAATTGCCATAAAAATAATAGGCATGATAATAGGAGCAAGGCTCAAAAATCCGCTAGGTAGTGTGCCAAATTTCTTTAAAAGCTCTTCGTAGGTAGCTGTGATGGTAGCGTCAGCATCTTTGTCGCTGATAGTCACACTTTTGCCAACACTCTTTGAAAAGAAATAAACAGCTATCAACACAGGCACTGAAACGACTGTTCCCATGATGATGACAAGAAGTAAATTTCCGCCAAGACCAAGTGTTCCTGCAGCTGCTATTGGACCAGGAGTTGGCGGGATGAAGACGTGAGAAGCGTATAGGCCGCCACTAAGTGCGACTGACATCGCGACTGGGCTTGCTGAAATTTTCTTATAAAGTGCCTCGCGAATGGAGTTTAAAACGACAAATCCGCTATCACAAAATACCGGAATGCCAACAACCCAGCCCATGATAAGCATAGCAAGCTCTGGACGCTTTTGTCCAACTAGCTTTACGACCATATCAGCTAGCTTTAAAGCAGCTCCCGTTTTTTCAAGCACAGTGCCGATGATCGTTCCAAAGATAATAACGATACCGATACTCTTAAATGTGCCACTAAAGCCGACACCTATCATCGCTGGGATCTTGGACAGATCAATGCCTGCGACGATCGCAAGAACCAAAGAAATGCTCATAAGTGCCAAGAATGGATGCACTTTTAGCTTAGAGATCATAACGATCATAAGTATGATGGCTACAATAAAACAGACAATTAGTGAGATTCCGCTCATAAAAACTCCTTTGCTCTGAGATTTTGCTTAAGATTTTAGCAAAATTTGCTTGTATTTTTTCTAATATTTTTAAGTTTTTTGATTAATTAAATTTTTTTGATATATTTGAGTAAATTTATGACTATTTGCCTAAATTTAGCCATTTTATAAGTTTAAAATTTTTAGCTTATTTTAAAATAACAAAACCAAGACCAAATTTATCAGTATGCCTATTATAATCAATCAAACTCTCGCCATATCCAGTAAAATACTGCAAATAGCCATAAACGCCGGTTGAAAATATCGGAAACATATATGAAATTTCAGCCGCACCTTTATTTGTTTTATCAAAATGTAAGTTATTTCTTAGCATTAGGCTAAAAATGTGTTCATTAAGGTTATAGCTAAGCCTTACATCACCATGCCCGATGTATTTTAATATATCTTTATTATCGCCCTTATTGCCCACTACCATCCAAGCTCTTGGCGAAATGCTAAGCTTGCCAAAAACAAAATCACTTTGCACATAAGCTCTATTCCAGCTTCTTGAATTGCTACCATCTCGTCCGTTTGACTCATGCAAAAGTCCAAATTTTAGGTTTTTTACACCTATTTGCTCCAAATATTTTGGCGAAGTAAAATTTAGAAAAATTTCTGGCTGATAGTTTGTCTCACGAAACGGCGCAGATGTCCTTGTTATCTGCCACCAAGATGTCTGCGTGTAGGCAGCCACAAGGCTCTCTCTAAATCCAAACAGGTCATAAAATAACGGCTTTGCAAGGCTTATTTGAAACTTAGTTTCAACGCTCTTTCGCTCATCGTTTGGCACATTTTTAGCATAAGTTACTGGCAAAAGGTAGTTAAATTTATAAAGCTCGATACCAAGTGCGTTTTGTAAATTTTTAACACTTTTATCTTCTCTTAAAAGATCAGCTTGCTTTAGCTTTGCCTCTCTTAGCGCTGGCTCGCTCTCTTGCACATTTTGCACCGCTTTTTGCTCGCTTAAAGAGCTTTTGGCTAGCTCTTTATAAATTTGCATCGCAGCCTTTATGTCACCGCTTTGCTCCAGCTCTTGTGCTCTTTTAAAATCATCTAGCCCACTTGCCATCAAAAAACTAAGGCAAAGGCTTAAAAATAATAAAATTTTACTCATCATCTATCTTCTTTTCTTGGATTTTCTTTGCCATTTCGTATTCGTCAGGGAAATTAACATTAAAAAACTGCTCACTATCTTTAAAATTTATGACTTTGCATTTACAGCTTTTTCTCAAAAGTCCGATTTTATGCTCATTTTTTAAATAGAACTCATGAGCCAAAGTGGCAAGCCCTGGGCTAAAAAAACCACAAAGCGAGTGAATGTGCTCATTATCACTAGCCACAACCATGTCAAATTCATCTTTAAATTTAGCAAGCTCCTCCAAACTTTTAAGATCAAAAAATGGCATATCAGCTGGTATCACAAAAACACTATGATCAAAATTTTTAAGAATGGAGTAAAGTGCGAGCATTGGCGAATAGTTATCGCTATTTTCATCTTTTATAAGCTTTAGTGGCGGGCTAAATTTTTCAAATTTTGAGCTTACATAAACTTCGTCAAAAACTTTGCTAAATTTCGCAACCTCATAATGAGTAAGCGTCTTAAAACCACCAAATGGCAAAAGTGTCTTATCTTGCCCCATACGCGAGCTTTTGCCACCTGCTAAAATCACGCAAGTTTGCATCTTTTTCCTTAAGAAAGTTATGAGGCTAAATTTAGCTAAAAGCGGCTTTGATCTACCAAAAATATGTGATAAAAACTTATTTTTGTTTATGCTACTTGTAAAATTTTAAGCCTGCTTTGCCGTTTTCATTGTTAAAAATTCCTCGTAGCGACGATCTATGATAGCTTTGATCAAGGCATAGTTTTCTTGTGAGTTTTCTATATAAAAATAGGCGTTATCAAAGTATTTTTCACCAAATTTTTTCGAAACAAAATCCGTATAATCCTGCAAATACCAACCATACATTTTGGCAAATTTTGTCCGATCAGTCGTATAGTAAGCTTTTGCAAAGGCTTTACCAGCAGTATTTAGCTCCGCACTTCCAAGTACGCCGTCCATAGCATCAAAAAGATACTGACGATAGTTAAAATTTTTATCCATCTGTGCTATATCGTCCGCAAAATCTGCTGCAAATTCCTTCGAATAAAATTTGTGCTCCATGCACCAGCGAAAGAAAAATGCAATGTGTGTCGCACCGTTTTCATGCGGTATATCAGTCGGCGCATCTTTCGCACCCCAATGCCATTTTGCTTTGTCATATACTATATCTGGCATTTTTATCCTTTTAAAATGCTCAATTTTACTAAAGCTATCTTAATCACAGTATAAAATCATGGCTATTTTATCCATTTGCTTGCTACAATTAAAAAAGATATAATGGCACTTTTATTTAAGGAAAAGCAATGAGCGAAAAAAATCTACAAATTTTAGGCTGGATCGGCACATGCCTATCAGTTGTTATGTACTTTTCATACATCCCACAAATAATGGGTAACCTTGACGGCAACAAAACACCTTTTATACAGCCACTGGCAGCCGCACTAAACTGCACAATCTGGACAAGCTACGGCCTATTAAAAGCTAAAAAAGACTATCCACTTTCTGCTGCAAACTTCCCAGGTATAATCTTTGGTCTTTTAGCAACTATAACAGCGTTTTAATGCACCATTTAGTTGTTGTGGCGATTTTACAATAAAACATTATTTGCTTCGCCGCAACAACTAATTTATAGTGTTTGCGCTATTTTAGTCAATTTTTCTTTGATTATATTACCTTTTGAATTCAGCAAAAAGGCTATTTTTGTTAGTTCATCTATTATCTCTTTTATACTTTTATTATCATCACTTGAAGTTCTAAATCTTGTTGCAGTAAGTGGGATAAATTCTTGATATATAGACATAAAATCCTTATAGTCCCCTTCCAGTTCTGGTGCGTAAAAACTGATAAGCGAGTGTAATTTACCAATTTCAAATTTTGGATTTTCTATATTTAAATTTGGATTTATTAACAAAGCTACTTTGTAATGTATTCCCCCTAAAATATCCCAACTATAATAAACGCTTCCTCTAGCTTTTGTCGCCTGAGTTTATTTTTCTCTTTTTTTGTGTTTAGATTAGCGTACACCCATTGCGCACACATTATTAGGACTGCGCCAAGTACAATTTTCAATAAGTCAGATATCAAACTATCCATATTATTTTTTACAAGTCCCTTGGATCGGCGATTTTACCTGCTATGGCTGAGGCCGCTACAACTGCTGAGTTGGCTAGATAAATTTCACTCGTTCTATCGCCCATACGTCCGACGAAATTTCTATTCGTCGTCGAGATACAGCGCTCATTTGCACCTAAAATTCCCATATATCCGCCAAGGCAAGCACCACAAGTTGGATTGCTCACGACCGCTCCTGCTTCGATGAAAATATCGATTAAGCCTTCTTTCTCGGCAGCTCTTGCGATCTTTTGCGTCGCTGGAGTGATGATGAGCCTTGTTTTGCGGGCTACTTTTTTGCCTTTTAAAATTTGTGCTGCGATTCGAAGGTCGCTTAGGCGGCCATTTGTGCATGAACCGATAAATGCTTGATCAATGGCTAAATCGTCACGAACCGCTTGTCTTACGCTCTTGCCGTTGCTTGGCAAAAATGGATATGCGATGACTGGATCAAGGTTTGTGACATCGATCTCTAAAATTTTGTCGTATTTTGCACCCTCGTCTGAGTAGAAAAATTTTGGTTTATCGCGTAAATTTTTATCTTTTAAAAACTCTTTTGTGATCTCATCAACCGCGATGATACCGCTCTTTGCACCAGCTTCGATCGCCATATTACACATTGAAAATCTATCATCCATGCTAAGGCCCTCTATTACCTCACCGCTAAACTCAAGCGCCTTGTAAAGTGCGCCATCAACGCCTATTTGGCGGATGATCTCAAGGATAAGATCCTTGCCATAAACGTGCTTATCAAGCTTGCCTTTAAAGACGACCTTGATACTCTCAGGCACTTTAAACCAGTTTTTACCAGTGATCATCGCATAAGCTAGGTCGGTGCTACCCATGCCGGTGCTAAATGCTCCAAGAGCGCCGTGTGTACAGGTGTGGCTGTCTGCGCCGATGATGACGTCACCTGGGATGACTAGCCCTTTTTCAGGCAAAAGCGCATGCTCGATGCCCATATCTTTTTCATCAAAATAGTTTTTAAGGTCGTGTTTGTAGGCAAATTCGCGTGAAATTTTGGCTTGATTTGCGCTTAGGATATCTTTTGTCGGGATGTAGTGATCCATAACGATGGCAAAGCCGTCTGGGTTGGCTAGCTTTTTAGCGCCACTTCGCTCAAACTGCTTGATCGAAATAGGCGTCGTGATATCGTTGCCTATGATCATATCGATCTTGCTTTCGATGATCTCTCCAGCACTTACCTCTTTGCCAACGTGATCTGAAAATATTTTCTCGGTGATAGTTTGTTTCATAAATTTCCTTTAAATTTTTGAGGCGATTTTAACGAAAATTGCTAAATTTAAAGAAAATTTACTAAGCCAAAAGGCCTAGTAAATTTAGAATTTAACGCTAGCGGTCAGCATAAACTGGCGAGCATAGCCCGGTTGTATCGGTATGATATTAGCATCCGTACCAGTCGATGATGAGGTGTAGTATAGTTTATCGGTTAAGTTTTTGATGTTAAAGGCAAAATTCGTCTCGTAGCCCGCAATCTTGGTATCGTAGCTGATGAAAGCATCGTAGATAACCGCACTATCCATCTTGAATGCCGTTCCTGCTGGCACGGCCGGTAGATTCGTCCTCATATAGTATGTATACCACGAGCCAAAATATCTAGCTCCACCGCCGATCCTTAGGCCTTTTGCGCCTAGGTGGCTAAAGTCGTAGTTAGCAAAGAGGCTGGCTTGGTGCTTAGGCGTGGCTTCTAGCGGTTTGCCCACTAGCACGGTAAATGCGCCGCTATCCTTGCGCACCTCGGTTTTAGTATATGCGTAGCTAGCGCCTACGCTTAGCCCTTGCGTCACGCGGCCGTTAAAGTCAAACTCAAATCCTCTCGAGCGCACCTCGCCCACGGGCGTACTTACGCTATTTACGGTGCGCATGATGTTTTTCTTATCGATGTTAAAGACCGCCGCACTAGCCGTTATACTGTCGTTTTGAAATTTAGTTCCAAACTCTATGCTTTTGCCTTCTTCGGGCTTTATGTCGCCGATGTCGTCGCCGCTGATCGCCATTTGCGGATTAAAGCTCTGCGCGTAGTTGGCGTAAACCGACCACTCCGGCGTTAGCAGGTATAAAAGCCCCGTCTGCCACGTAAATTTGCCGTCTTGTTGATCGGTTGTGTTTGGTCCGCTAGTCGTGCCGCGCGCGACTTGGTCGTAGTACTCGTATCTAACGCCCAAAGAGTAGATCAAATTTTGGGTCAAATTTATACTATCTTGCGCGTAAAATCCGATCGTTCTTAGCTTTTGATACTGGATGCTGGAGGCTCTATCGGACGGATAGGCGACCGTGCCATAGACTGGACTGTAGATATTTATCGGGAAGTTTCTGTGCGTCGTGCCGGAACTGTAGCTGTTTAGCGCGCCGGGTCTATAGCGGTAGTACTCCTTTGCGTCGATACCAAATAGCAAGTTGTGCTCTATCTCGCCCGTTTGCACGTAACCGTTTAAATTTAACGACCCCGCGTGCGTGCGGTGGATAAATCCGTCATACGCCTCGTTTCGTCTAGCCGCAACGCCGGTGTTTAAATTTACGTTCATTAGCCTGATGTGCCCGTATTCGTGCTTGGAGCGCGAATACGCATAAGCGCCGCGCAGTAGCCAGTCCTCGCCGATATTTTTTTCAAAATTTACGTCCACCGTGTCGAGTCTGGTTTTTAGTTTATTAAACGGCTCGTCAAGGCGCCTTTTCTTATCTATCGGCAGTAGTTTGCCCGTGCTTGGAATGAGATACATGCCGCGGTCGATCGGATCGGTCGAGCGCGTGTGCGTATAGGCTAAATTTATGCGGTAATCATCGCCCTTATACGAGAGCGAAGGCGCAAAGAGGACGTTTTTATATTCGCCAAACTCCCTCCAGTAGTCTTTTTGCATGGCGTCGAATATAAATCTATACGCAAAGCCGCTATCAGCGATCGGTCCCGTGGTATCAAAGCCCGCGTTCCAGTAGTTTCGGTTGCCGATACCTGCCCAAATTTCGTTTGAGAAGTCGTATTTTGGCTTTTTAGTGACCATATTTATGATGCCGCCGGGCTCTTGCGCGCCGTAGAGCAGGCTAGCCGGGCCTTTTAGCACCTCGACGCTTTCTACCGTTTTGTTAAAGCTATGCATGACGCTAGCAGGTACGCCGTTTCGCATGATCGAGCCGTCGCGTCCGCCGCCAAAGCCTCTTTTGATGATCGAGTCAAAGATACCGCCAGTGGTGTTTCCGTAGCTAACTCCGCTCACGTTTTGAAGGCTCTCGGCTAGAGTCTCTGGCTTTTTATCTTTTAGTTGCTGCTGGGTTACGACGTTTACCGTTTGTGGGATCTCTAAAATAGGCGTATTTGTTTTGCCCACTTCGCTGGTTTTGGCGCGGTATCCGTCGTCCGCGCTATCTTCAACGCTGATACCATCTAAGCTTACATCAGTAGCATTTAAAGCAGAAATGGCAAAACAAAGCACCGCATTAATGCGAAATTTATTCATTTATCATCCCTTAAAAAATTTTTAATATTATAAAAATAGTTATCATTATATAAAAATATATTTTAAATTTTTATGAAAAAAATTTACGAAAAATTTATATTTTAATAACATTACAAATAAAACATTTGGAAAAAATTAAACATGGATCAGAAAACAGATTTTTACTATTCTGTCACAAAAAGTGATGAAGCACTTGTTAAAATATTTTTGCAACATTTCTGATATAATCTTTAGTATGAAGTACGCACATTTAGTTCAAATAGCAAATTATTTATCAAATTTTACAAAGATAAACCAAGCAAAACGCATTAATGATATGGCTATTTTAATCGAATTTAATGGCGAGAAGATCATCTTTGATCTAAACAAATCAAACTCTGCGATCTATAAAGATGATGAGCAAAAAGAAGCAAAAATTTATCAAGCGCCTTTTGATAATGTGCTAAAAAAGCGTTTTAACGCCTCGCATATAAAAAGCGTTGAGTGCCTAAAAAACAATAGAATTTTAAAATTTATCTGCACACAAAGCGGTTCATATAAAAGTGAAAATTTTATCCTCTATCTTGAATTTACGGGTCGCTTTACAAATGCTGTGATAACTGATGAAAACAATGTGATAATTGAGGCATTAAGGCACATCGATAATAGCTACCGAAAAATAGAAACTGGCGAAATTTTAAAAGAACTGCCAGCCATCGAGATAAAAGAAAGGCCGTGTGAGCAAATAACGGACTTTGAGGCGTTTTTTAAAAGCGAAGCAGCTAGAGTAAATGAGTCCAGGATAGCCGGGCTAAAAGAGACAAAGCTAGCCAGCGTGCAAAAAAAGATAGATAGCATGAGTGAAATTTTAAACTCGCTTGAAGACAAAGATGAACTAATGAAAAAAAGCGAGGAGGCTTCGAATTTAGGATCGCTTTTGCTTGCAAATTTGGGAAATTTTAAGGGCTATGAGAGGGAAATTTGCCTGAAAGATTTTGATGGCAACGAGATAAAACTAACTCTTAGCGATACACCAAAAAACAGCGCAAATGAATTTTACACAAGATCAAAAAAATTTCGTGCAAAAGCCATTGGCGTGGAGATAGAAAAGAGAAATTTAAGCGAAAAGATCGAGTTTTTAGAAGGGCTAAAGTCACTTCTAAAAGAGGCAAAAAGTGCTTACGAACTTGAAATTTTAAGTCCAAAAAATAAGGCAAAACAAAGAGAGAGGCACATAAAAGATGTAAGCGAAAATGCTGAAATTTTTTACGTTAGAGAGTTTAAAATTTTAGTTGGTAGAAATGAAAAAGGCAATATAAATTTGCTTGATCTTGCCAAAAAAGACGATATATGGTTACATCTAAAGGATAGCCCAAGCGCCCACGTCATCATCAAGACAAACAAGAGTAGGGTGCCTGAAGATGTGCTAGAAATGGCAGCTAAATTCTGCGTGGAATTTAGTGTAAAGGGAGCTGGCAGGTACGAGGTAGACTACACTAAGCGTGAAAATTTAAAACGTGAAAACGGTGCAAATGTCACTTATACGAACTATAAAACTATCATCATAAATAAAGGCTAAAAAATGGCTGTAACACCTTTAGGAAATAGTAACTTTATAAATCAAAACGCACCAGTAGTATCGCAAGTGCATGCAAATCAACAAGCCAGATTTGATATGCAATCTTTGATGGCAGCTGAGCTTGCCTCGCAACAAAGTGAAGAGATCAAAGAGGTGCGTCCGATGGAAGAGTCTTATAAAATAGACCCTGAAAAGGAACATGAACGCCAAAAAAATGAAGAAGAGGCAAGTGAGTTTGAGAGCGAAAAACAAAATTCAAGAGATAGTGGCGAGGAAGATTTGGACGATATAGCAGATAATGAGGAAATAGTGCCTAGCGAACATCATATGCTTGACATAACTATTTGATGCCTAAACACCCCAGCCCCACAAACACCATATCTCAAGTCAGTGATACCCTCCCCAATACCTAACCCTCCTTCAAATTTTTAACGCAGTAAATGATAAAGAAAAACTTTTTAAGATCCACTCTGACTCACCTAAAGCCTGCCCACTTGGCGGCAAGATCGAGGGACTTTTAACCGGTCACTTTTTAAA
>NZ_PIRZ01000009.1 GCF_003048575.1 Campylobacter concisus
AGAGTTATATTAAAGATAGTAGGAGATGAAAAAGATTTAGATAATTTATTAAAGAATGAAACTCAAAAGGAATTAGCACAATGAAGCAATTGGCAATAATCATATTTCTCATAACATCTTTATATTCACACGAAGCAAACTGCACGGATATGTTTGGACTTATTTTTAATAAAAATTTAAGTGACACTGAAACGGCTAAATATATAAAATACTACATAGATGATCTCGGATGCGATGCTAATGCTAGTATAAATTTACCGAATTTCACAATGAAAGCCAGTTTATTAGAATTTGCATATAGCGCAAATAAGCCTAAAAGTATTGATGAGATTTTAGAAAAAGGTGCAGTACCTAATGTATGGTTGGCTGGTTCAATAGGATTAGACTTTTTGCTTTTTTTTGAAGAAAATGGTGTTAAGTTAGAAGGGCAGTCACCAAGCCCTGAGCTACTAGAATTTATAAAAACTCAAAAATATAAAGAATTTAAAGAAGAGAAATTTAAGCTAATCAAAAAACTCCTAGAACATGGGCAAGATCCAAAAGGCTATATCCTTTTACAGAAAGTATTAACGCTTGTAAATGATGAAGAGGTTTTAGATAATTTATTAAAGAATGAGACTCAAAAGGAATTAGCGCAATGAAGCAATTGGCAATAATCATATTTCTCATAACATCTTTATATTCACATACAATAAGTTGTGCTGATATGTTTAACATAATAGCTGATGAAAATATAAGCGACAATGATACAAGAAAAAATATTGAGGAATATATTAAAAAATATGAATGTGCGACAGATATAACTTTGAAAAATGAAAAACTTTCTAATAGAACATATGATTTGCTCGAATTTGCACATGATTATAAAAAGAATGAGACTTTTGATCTGCTTTTAAATAATGGTGCTAAGCCAAATATGCAATTAGCTACATCAATAGGATTTGACTTTGCATTTTTCTTTAGGGAAAATGGTGTTGGTATAGACAATAAAAAAGCTAGTCCTAAACTACTAGAATTTATAAAAACTCAAAAATATAAAGAATTTAAAGAAGAGAAATTTAAATTAATCAAAAGACTATTAGATTATGGACAAGACCCAAAAGATTATGGCTTCTTAAAAAACATATTAATGCTTATAAATGATGAAAAAGATCTAGAAAAAATATTAAACAGAAAGAATAAGTAGTGGATTTTTTAAATATAAATAAAAAGAAGTTAGATATAAAAAATAAAAATAATGAAATAGTAGGTGTTGATAAAAAAAGCAAATATGGGGATGCAACAAGAGCAATAAAAGCTACTGGTGGTGCATTTGGTACTATTGCTGGACCTGGTGGTTTTGTTTATGAGAAAGCTGCTGATATGGCCGAAAGGCAGATTGATATCACAAAAGATAAAGACTACAGAGAATTTAAAGAAATTAAAAAAATGGATCAAGTGGAGTGGTTTAAAAACTATCGTAACCTCACCGACACCGATATTGAAATGTTTGAAAAAGTATTACAACAAGAAGAAGAAAACGAAAAAAGATTGAAAGAGCAACAAATGGACAAAAATTTAACATCGCCAACATCATCACTGACTAAGCCTGTCATGCTAGCATCTAGCAATTCAGTGGCAACAGACGGCTTTGTGGACTACGGCGTATCTAACGATACCTTCTCGACTCTTCAAATAGCAAACGAGTCAAACGATAAATTTATCGTTACACGTGCAGATATTTATGAAAATTTAGAAAGTATATTTAGCATAGAGTGCTTTGCCTATATAAATTTGGTAAAAAACCCGCTTTATGAAAATTTAGACACCATCTACAATAACGATAAAAGTTACTCAAGCATATATAAATATCTTGATAAAAGTATAAAGCTAAGCATAAAAAGGCCATCTTCAACAAATAAAAATATCGTTCCAGATGGTAGCTCAAACGATATGCACTTTAGCGGAATAGTAAGCGATGTAGAGTATCTTGGCGTAGACGATGAGACTAGTACAAATATAGATAAAAAATACTTCTTTAAATTTAAGCTAACTTCGCCATTATATAGACTAAGCATAAATAGAGCAAATAGAATTTATACAGACCAGAGTATTTTAGAAGTAGTAAAAGATATTTTAGCTTTTAATAAACAAAGACTAACCAAAGAGCTGGACTTCTCAAATATCAAAAATAACTACAACAAGAGAGAATTTATAGCCCAGTACAATGAGAGCGACCTAGCCTTTATAACAAGACTTTGCCATGATAGCGGTATATATTTTTATGAAGACAATGAAAGAATTTACTTTCATGATACATTTATACTAGCTTATAGCAATCAAAATGAAAATTTTACTTCAAGTGATACAAGCAGTGGCAAGGAAGCTAGAAAAGTAAGCTTTAATGTAAATTTGAATAATAATCTAGCAACCGAACACATAAATAAAATAACAAAGAGCGAGACGCTAAAGGCAAATAGCTTTACGCACTCTTTTCAAAATACAGCCTATCCAAATGTACTAGAGAGTAAAAATGAAAAGATATTTGACGAGCAGGTAAATATCTATGACAAGCATATAAATTTAGATGAGTATTCATTTAGTGATACTAGCTTGCTTGAAGTTAGCACCTACCTTAAAAAACTAAGAAGCGATATGCTTTTAAAAGAATTTACCGCTAGCTCAAATGTATTTGCACTAAATTTAAATGATAATATCTCGGTAGCCATTGACGCTAGCAAGAGTGAATATGAGTTTAAAATAATAGCTTTAAAGCATACTTATATCGATGAGAGCGTTTTAGAAAATACTTTAAATTTAGGCGATAATGTCCCATTTAAAGATAAAAAATTTATAAGCTCATACACAAATGAGATAAGTATCATTCCAAGTAGTGTGAAATTTGTCCCAAGCTACAAGCAAAAGCCAAAAGCACCAGACATCACGCTAGGTCTTGTAGTCGGTCAAGATGGACTAAATAGCCAAAATAACACGATCCATACTGATAGCTATGGTAGGGTAAAGGTGAGGTTAAATGCTTTTAGTACGCAAGAGATAATCGATAAAGACGACGCTATCAACGCAAGCTATCACAAGAGCGCTTATCTAAGAGTGATAACGCCTATTGCTAGCAATAGCTCAGGCTTTTTTGCCATACCAAGGATCGGCGATGAGGTTATCATCTCTTTTTTACAAAACGATATAGACAACCCAGTGGTAAGTGGTAGCCTATATAATGCCTCAAATACGCCACTTGTAAATGTGGATAGTAACTATCACCAAACATCTCTTAGCTCAAAAACAATTGGTGCAAATGAGACCGGTATAAACGAGATCACTTTATCAAATTTAAAAAATAAAGAGCAAATTTATGTAAAAGCAGAAAAGGACTATGACGAGCTTGTAAATAACGACTTTTCTCAAACAATACTAAATGACAAAAGCTCACAGGTGCATGGAAGTTATACTGAACGAGTAAAAAAAGCACACATTCAGACGATAGATCTAGCAAAAAATGTAAATGTCGGAGGCGAGTATCTAACAACAGTTGGACTTTCAAAAGATACAGTAGTGGGTGTCTCAAATACGCTAAACGTAGCTATTGATAATAACACAAGAGTAGGTCAAGATAGTCATGAATTTGTAGGACATGATAAATTTGTAGAAGTAAAATCAAATCTTAATACGACCATACATAACGATGAGATGAAAGAGGTAAAAGGCACAAAAGAGCAGAACATAGATGGTGGCTATAAACTAAATTCACAAAAAGGTATAAATGAATTTAGTAACGAGCATATCGTGCTTCAGGCAAATAGCTACATTGATATAAATGCTAAGTCAAATTTCACAACAAAAACAGCTGCCCAGCACACTGAGATAGCTGATTCAAAATTTAGCAATATAGAGACGACTTATGAGGTAAATGCCAAAGATAAGATAATCCATCAAGTAGGTAGCACAAAAGTAATGATAGAAGGATCAAGCGTCGTGATAGAAGTAGCTGGCGTAAAGGCGATATTTGATAGTAGAGGGCTAAGAGTTATCGGTGGAGATATAAAGGCTTTATAAGATCATATTTAAAGACTTACTTTGTATTTTAGTAGGTCTTTAAATTTTTAAATAAAATCAATCTCTGCTAAAACTAAAGCTAAGAATTTTAAAGGCAAAAGCTAAATTTTAGGGCTACGATAAAAGCTAGCCACACAAATTTTTCAACATTGTACCCCAGTACAATAGACAAGCCCTTCTAAAATTTATATAATTCATTCAGAATTTCAAATAATATAAACAATAAGGAGAACATGATGGCTAAAGAAGCCGGAGTAGTTAAAAGCGTAAATGGAGGAATAGCAAGAGCACTTAATGACTTAACAGGAGAGGTAAGACAATTAAGTGTAGGAGATATTGTATACCAAGGTGAAAAGATAGTTACAGAGGGTTCTAACTCTAAAGTAACAATAACTCAAACTGATGGTAAAGATATAACTTTAATAGGTAAAGATACTCTAACTCTAGATCAAGACTCTAACAATAACGAAACAGTAGCTGATATCTCAGCTTTACAACAAGCCATCTTAAAAGGAACAGATCTTAATGCTCTAGAAGAAACTGCTGCAGGTGGTCCACAAGCAGGTGGTAATGGTGGAGATGGCGTAAGTTTATCTTCTACTAGCTTTGCAGAAGGAGGCCACATTAGTAACATAAATGCTAATGTAGGAAGCATAGATGCTTTAGCTCTAGCAGCAGGTGGAGATAATAGCTTTGGTGTAAGTGGAGGAAGTGCTGTTGGAGCTGGAGCTGGAGCAACAGGACCTACTTTACCAGCAGGAAGTATAAAAATTCCATTGTCAGCTTATACAGGAGAGGATGTATCATCAGGATTATTAACTTCATTTCACTCTTCTATACCTCATGGATACCACTTATATAGACATACTGATGGCAGAGATTATCTAACTCCTGACGATCCTACTGCTCCTAGTGCATTTGAATATAAAGAAGGTTGGTATGTAAGTAATGACGGTAAGCTAGCTATAGGTCAAGATAATGCTAAAGATCTAGCAGTAACTAGTGCAAATCAATCTTCAAACTATCCAGATGATGGCTCTGTAGCTAAGATAGTAGATCCTAGCCAAAATTTAAAAGTATTTGGCTCAGACACTCCTAACAACATAACAGTAGACAATACAAAAATAACATCTGTACGTGCGGGAGTTGGAGAAGATAATATTGATGTTAAGAATGGGGCTAAATTGTTGGAAATTTTTGGTGGCTCTGGAAGTGATGATATAACTGTAGAAAGCGGCTCTTTTGTAAATAAGTTATATGGTGATAATAAAACTCAAAACGATATACACGAGAAGCGTGTTCACCCGGATTTGGATATAGAAGATAAAGGTGCTGCAGCCGATACCATAAAAGTAACTGGAAATGGAACTAAAGTTAATTTTATAGGTGCTGGTGATGGAGATGATAATATAACTGTAGACAAAGGTGCTCAAGTAAAGCTTGTTTTAGCGGACGAAGGAAACGATAATGTAACCGTAAGTGATAGTGGAACTTACGTCAGTGCGATAAACGGTAGAGGTGGCGATGATACGATATTGGTAGAAAAAGGTGCAAAAGTCGATGGTATAGTTGGAAGATGGGGTAATGATAATATAACTATAACCGGAGCTGGCACTGTTGTAACAGAAAATGTAGAGGGCAACGAAGATAGCGATACTATTAAAATTTTAGACGGTGCAAGAGTAAAAGGATACGTTAGCGGCGGACGCGGCGAAAGTCCTAGCATATACGGCGGAGCTTCAGATTCCGATAAGGATAACGTTACTGTCGAAAACTCTACTGTTGAGGGAGTCGTAGAAGGCGGCGTATGGGGCGGTAATGACGGAATAAAAATTAAAAATTCTCATATAGGCGGGATATCCGGCGGAAACGGCGAAAATAAGATAGATATTTCAAATGTTACTAATTTAGATTCAAAGACTATTTGGGGCAATAAATTTAAAGATACCGTAAATATTGACGGAACCCTAAAAAATTCTACCATTATAACGGCCGATGGCGAGGATACAGTTAATATTAATGCCGGTGCGACAATAAATAATATTAATATAAATACTGGAGCCGACAAAGACACCGTAAATATCAATGCCAATATTACTGCTGATGTTGGCAAGCAATCAAATATTATGACCGAGGGCGGCATAGATAAAGTAAATATCGCTAGCGGCGTAACGCTTACCGGCACCGTTATTGATACCGGTGCCGGCGAAGAAACCATAAAGATTAACGACGGCAAAACGGCTAACGGCGATCGTATAGTATTTGATAGCTCCTCTTTAAAAACCGGAGCGGACAACGATATAGTAGAGGTTACCAATACTACGTTTATGAATAGCAACAATAGAGGTTTATCTGAGTTAAGAACAGAAGATGGAGACGATAAAATCACTATAAAAGAGGGAACTATATTCCAAGATAATTCAGTCATTACAGCTGGACGAGGCAACGATAAAGTATATCTGGAAAGCGGCGTTCAATTTAATAAAGCTGCCGTTTGGGCTGATGACGGAGATGACGAGATACATGTTAACGGAGCAGAATTTAACGGTCCTAGAGGTATAGGCGGCGTATCCGGCGGAGCTGGAAACGATAAAATTTTCATTAATGACGGAACTAAATTTACCGGCGGCTCTATACTAGGCGACGGTGGAGCTACGCTTGATCCTATAAATGGACCAGGAAATGACCAGATAACTATTTCAGGTACAAATACCGTTCTAGATAACGTAAATATAGATACCGGTGATGCTAATGCAGTTGGCGGAGCTAAAGATACCGTAAAAATCGAGGATGCACAACTTAAGTACACTAATATTAGGTCTGGTAATGGTAATGACGAGATAACCATAACTGGAAACGCAAATTTAACCGGCGGATATAACAGGAGCGGAAGCGGTGATGATACTATAACAGTAAGCGGCAATGCAATCTTAAATAACACGTATCTTCAAGGGGAACAAGGTAGTGATACTATAACTATAAGCGGCAACGTTAAGGCTAAAGGTGGTAATTTTAACACCGGAGCTGGAGCGGATGATAAGATAGAAATCAAAGATAATGCCGAGTTGGATGGCACTACATTACAGTTTGAAGGCGGTAAATCAACAGATAAAGCTACTCTAAACGTAACCGGAAACGCCGTACTAAAAGATGTATCTATACAGGCATCTTCATCTCTAGGCGAGCAATATATGAATTTCCATCAAAGCGGCGAAGCTAAAGTAAAAAGCCTTATGGGTAGCCAAAATAAAGACGTTATAGATATAGCGGGCGACTTTACTTATACTAACGTCAATCATCTTCAAACTCACGGCGGAGACGATGAGATAAAGATGCACGGCGGAGCTACAGTAAAAGTTAGTGTAGATATGGGTGATGGCAAAGATACTTTAACAATAGATAATGCTACATTTAAAGATTCTCTTGTGAATATGGACGGCGGTAACGACGAGATAAATATAAATGCCGGAGCAAATTTAACCGGCACAAGAATTTATACCGGTGACGGTAATGATACGGTGAATGTAAGAGGCGGTACGTTTAGCGAAGCAGAGATCGGACTAGACAAGGGTAAAAATGAAGTAAATATAGAGTCTGGCGCGGTATTTGGCGACCAAGATCCGAGTCTTTTCTATGGCGAGCATAAAACTTATATAAGATCAGATCATAGGGCTAGTCAAAATTCAGAAGATACCATAAACGTTAAAGCCGGCGCTACCGTCAAAAACGCCGAAATACAAACTTACGGTGGAGAAGATACTTTAAATATAGACGGTACGGTTATAAATTCGAATATAAAGTTAGGCTCAGGCAATGACACCGTCTCTATCGGTAAAAACGCAAGCATAGACGGCAGCTCTACTATCGACGGCGGAGCCGGATATGATACGTTAAAAGTCGCTGACGGCAGTATAGACTTTAGCAGAGTTAAGAATTTCGAAAAACTAGATTTAACCCAAGGCAATAACAATATAAATCTATCAGCTAAAGACGTTTTAGATATGACTGATAGCAACAATAAGCTAAGAATAGATGGTGATAACGGCGATAATGTAACGCTACAAGGCTGGATAAAGGATACTAATCTTACTTCTGATGGGTATACCGTCTATACAAAAGTAGAAGGAAGTCATACTGTAACCTTAGAAATTAAAGACGTAGTAGTACACGAGATTTAAAATTTAACTAATTACTTTAATCCCAAAGGAATTTCCTTTGGGATATTCTTTCTTGTCATTAAATTTTTATAATTGTTTGTCTTTTTAATCTATATAAAATAACCTTTTGTATATTTTTGTATAAATTTTCTGCAATAAAACATAAGACTATTTCAAGCTAAAATGATTAAGTAAATTTACAAACACCTAATAATAGTTTTATGGCTTATGGTCTGGTAAAAGCTATTATAAAGGCCTAAGCACTCTATAATTAATCGATATTCCACCTAACCAGCAACCTTCTTTTATCTTCGACGTTTAAATTTATAAAATCGATACCGAAGAGTTTGGTTAAATTTTCGCCCTTTAAAATTTGATCGGTTGCGCCGAATTCATATCCTAAGGGGCCGTTTAAAAGCAAGGTTTTATCCGCCGCCGCAAGCGCGTGATCGGGGTGATGCGAGGTAAAGATCACGCAGGTTTTTCGCTCGCTATTTAGCTTTTTGATTAGGCTTAAAACGGCGTTTTGATGAAAGACGTCGAGATAGGAAGTCGGCTCGTCCATGATTAGAATTTTGGGCCGTAGTACTAGCGAGCGAGCTATTAGAGCTAGCTGCATCATGCCGCCGCTTAGCTCGTCTACGTTTAAATTTAAATACTCGCTAATGCCTGCTATCCGTGCGGCTTCCTCGGCCATCGCCCTATCCTCTGCGCTCGGCCTTGAAAACATACCGACGTTTGCGTTTACGCCCATTAAAATCAGGTCTTTTACTTTAAAGCTAAAAGCGATATTTTCGCTTTGGGGCACGTATCCTACGAGTTTGGCACGCTCTTTGCTGCCAAGAGAGGCATGATCGCGGCCATCAATCAAAATTTGACCGCTTTTTACTTTTAAGAGTCCTAAAATAATCTTTAAAAACGTAGATTTACCTATACCGTTCGGGCCCAAAATCGCAAGCGTTTCGCCGCTTTTTAGGCTAAGGCTCAAATTTTGCAAAATTTGCTTCGCCCCGTAAGAAAAGCTTAAATTTTCTACGCTTAAGACCATCTTTTGCCCTTTTTAACGATGATGACGCCGATCATCGGAGCGCCTATAAGCGCGGTTAGGATACTTAGCGGGATTTCAGCCGAGCTCACGCTTCTAGCCGCGACGTCGGTTAGCATCAAAAATATCCCGCCTAAAATCGCCGAAATCGGAACTAGCTGCGAGTTATCGGAGCCGTAAATTAGCCTCGTAACATGCGGCATCAAAAGCCCTACCCAGCCGATAATACCGGCGATGGCTACGCTTGCGGCCGTTATCAGCGTAGCAAGTATGATAAAGATAAAGCCCAAAAATTTACTCTCGCCCAAAATGCTTGCATGTTCGCCGCCTAAGGATAAAATGTTTAGCTTCCAGCCCATTAGGCTCAAAAGCACAAGCCCGCTAATGCAAACGGGAGCAAGCGCTGCTACGTCGCTCCAAGATATGGCGCTTAGACTTCCCATCAGCCAGTAGACGATACTAGGAAGCTTTTCTTGCGTGTCGGCAACGTATTTGACAACCGAGATCAGCGCCTCAAAGATAGCGCCCGTGATAATGCCCGCAAGCACCAGCATGAGCTTTGAGTTTTTGTTTGCCAAAACACCCAACGCGTAAGCTATCATGACGGCTAAAAAACCGAAAACGAAAGCGCCTATTTGCGTGGCTACGGGGCTACCGAAGGCTAAAATGCAAACCACTGCGCCAAATCCAGCCCCGCTACCTACGCCCAGGATATTTGGGCTTACCAAAGGATTTGCAAACATCGCCTGAAATATCACGCCCGCTGCACTAAGGCTGGCGCCTATCAAAAACGCCGCTATCAGCCTAGGCAAGCGCAGATCGAATATCAAAGCGTAAAGCGTCTCTTTGTCGTTTTGATAATAGTCAATTAGCCCGTCAATAGAAATCCTACCCGCAAGCAGCGAAAAAACAACCGCAAAGACTAGCAAAAGCGATAAAAATAGATACTTTTTCATTATCTAAAAAGCTCGTAAAATTTGCTCTCGCCGTTTAGATCAAAGCGTAAAATTTGAGCTATCTCATCGTCACTTAGATCGTAGTCGTAGAGGAGCTTGTAGCTCTTTTTCATCTCTTCTTTTAAATTTATATGCGCCTGCCCCGAAAACAGCACGCTAAACCACGCCCAGCCCAAGTGCGATTCGCCCGTAGGCGGCTCCCACATATCGCCTCCCAGAGGCATTTTATAGACGGCTTTTTGTTTGACGGCTTTTACGTTTTTTAAAATTTTGTCGTTAAAAAAGTCCCGCGGAGTTAGCTCGTCGAAGTTGCTAAGCAAGATAACGTCCGGATTTTGAGCGAGAATTTCTTCTTTATTTAAAATTCTAAATCCCCCGAAATTCGCCGCATTTACTCCGCCGCTTAGCTTTATCTCGTAGTCGAAATACGTCCCGCCTCCTGCGGCCTCGTAGCTTTTATCTCGGCCGAATATAAAAAGAACCTTCGGTTTTTTGCTAAGCACTTTTACGAAATTTTCTATCTTAGCTCTTACCTCGGCTCTATTTTGTAAAATTTGTTCCGCTCTTTGCTCTTTTTCGTAAATTTTACCCAGCATCCCAAACCAAAAAAGCGGATCCTCCTCTGTGCCGCTTAAATTTACCAAAGCTACGTTTAGGCCTACTTTTCGCAGCGGCTCAATGATCTTTTCGCCTCTCATGCCCCATTGCACGACAAGATCGGGAGATAGTTTTAGTAGCTCCTCGATATTTGGGGTAAAATCCTCTCCTATACCGCCTGCGGGGATACTAGCCGCGCCTTTGATCATTTTTCCGAGCATTCCGCGCTCGATATTTTTCTTGGCCATCGGATGGACGGAGGCTAGGCGAGATACGTTGTTTTCGACGCTGAGGGAAAACGAAGCTAGCGGCACCGGAAACAGTGCTACGCTCTTAACGGAGCGGTCAAAGTAAAGCTTATTGCCGCTTTGATCGGTAAATTCAAGCGCGCCCAGCGTCGCTGCTAGTAGCAATAAAACGGATATGATTTTCCTCAAATTTGATCCTTAAATTTGTAAATTTTAGAGCTTTTGAGCGGGCCTGTTTAAAACCCGCTCGGCAAATTTAAAATTTAAAAGCTAGCCTTAAAGCCTAGTTTGAAATTTCTGCCCGGATTTATGAGCGGGTTGCTAGCGCTTCTAGGCTGGCTGATTAACTCGTAGCTTAGGCTTGGGGCGTATTCTTTGTCAAAGATATTTTCGACGCCGAAATTTAGGCTAAAATCTTTTAAGAAGCCTAGTTTGCCAAGGCTCTTGCCAAAGTATAGGTTATGTACGAAATATCCCGCTCGCTCGCGCTCTACGCTGTCGTCTATACGCGTCTTTCTCGCCGCCCAGTCGCCGCTATACTCTATGTACGAGTTTGCCAAAAACTCCGGCGAATAAGAAACGGCCACGTGTCCGCTAAGCGGAGCGATCTCGGGAAGCGGTTTGCCGGTTTGTTTATTTTTGCCGCGCGTGTAGGCGAGATTTGTTTTAAACTCCAAATTTGACAAAATTTTATAAGCGAGGTCAAATTCCGCTCCGCTTATCTTGGCTCTATTTACGTTTTGCGACTGATAGTAGGTCACGCCGCCGCTTTGCCAGTTTCGCTCTACGATCAGGTCTTTATAGTCTCCCGTGTAAAATATCAAATTTGATCTAAGCGCTTTATCCGTATAGCGAAGTCCGGCCTCGTAGGTAACGCCTTTTTCGATATTTAGATCAGGATTTGGCAGATACGCCTCGCTGCCTGAAAACGTAAGTATCGGAGCGACCTCGCCGCTCATAGGAGCTCTAAACGAAGTAGAAAAATTTCCCACGAACTCAAACCCCTGGGCGATAGGGTAAATAAGCCCTAGTCCGTAGCTGGCTCTGCCGTCTTTTCTATCGTTGGCGTTTTCGTATAGGGCTTTTACGGCGGGGCTCATCGAGCTATCCATATCAAAGGACGTTTTTATGCGGTCGTAGCGTAAATTCGCGCTTAAAATCGCATCGTTGCCAAATGCATACTCAAGCAAACCAAACCCAGCGACGTCAAGCTGTTTGGTTCTTAGCCTGTTGCGTACGCTAGGGCCTTTGTTTACGCTTTGATACACGCTATCCCAGTCTTCGTAATAAAAATCTACGCCGTAGGTTTGGGTTAGGTTGTCGCCTATAAATTTCCCGATAAATTTACCGCCGTAAACTTTCGGGCCGTTTACGTAGTTATCGACTTGTCTAGGCGAAAACGAGCCGATATACGGCCTTATATTTAGGTGCGTATAAAGCTCTCTGTAGTACAAGCTAGAATCTAATATAAATTTATCGTTTATGTTGCCTTCGTAGTTTAGCGCTACGTATTTTTCTCTAAGAGGCGCTTCTTTTATGTATTTTTGAAAACCTTTTTTATTCGCCGTTCCGGGAGCGCCAACAGAGGTACCGACTACGCCGCGCTGCGACTCCGTATATCTGGTCACGAGCTCAAGCCTGTGAAAATCGGCAAAGCTATATCCGCCTTTAAAATCAAGACTTCGGTAATTATACCTTGTATTTGGGATTTTACCCGCCGGAGTGTCGTAGTCCTTGCCGTGTTTGTAGTTTAAGCCTAGCAATGCGTCAAACCCGTGTCCGACTATGCCGAGTTGTAAGCGGTTTTGTGTGCCTTTGTTTGCGCTTTGATACTGGGTGCTTAGATACGTATCCGATAACGCCCAGTCGCCGTGCACGTCCCCGCTAGCTCTTTTGGTGACTAAATTTACTATGCCGCCAAAGGCATCTGTACCGTAAAGCGTGCTAGCGGGACCTCTTATTATCTCTATCCTTTCGATTTGATCGGGCGTAAATATCGAATACTCAAACGCCGGCCTACCTCTAAATCTAAGTCCGTCTACAAACATCGGTACGCGGTAATCAGACGAGCTAAAGCCTCGCACGTTTACGGTGCCCGAGTCCATGCCTTCGTTTACGATTGAAACTCCGGGCGCTTCGCTGATTAGCTCGGGTACGCTTTTACCGAGCTTTCTTTCTATGGTCTCTTTATCTACTACCGAGACGCTTTTGCTTATCTCGTCTACGCTTTGAGACGATCTTTGCGCCGTGACGGTTACGCCTTCTAGCGATTTTAGCTCTACTTCGTTTTGCGCGGCGGCCAAAACGCCGACCAAAGCGAGGCTAAGCGCGATTTTTCTTTGCATTTAAACTCCTTTTAAAATATTTGAGTAATTATATAGAAATATATAATGATTTTCAATATGTATAAAAATGATATTATATTTTAAAAAGCCATAATTGCTACATTTATGCTATATATCAAGGCACTAAAATATACATGTTGACTGGTGTAATATTTATGATATGTGCTAAATAGTACCCCCCCATTGTACCCCAGTACAATAGACAAGCCCTTCTAAAATTTATATAATTCATTCAGAATTTCAAATAATATAAACAATAAGGAGAACATGATGGCTAAAGAAGCCGGAGTAGTTAAAAGCGTAAATGGAGGAATAGCAAGAGCACTTAATGACTTAACAGGAGAGGTAAGACAATTAAGTGTAGGAGATATTGTATACCAAGGTGAAAAGATAGTTACAGAGGGTTCTAACTCTAAAGTAACAATAACTCAAACTGATGGTAAAGATATAACTTTAATAGGTAAAGATACTCTAACTCTAGATCAAGACTCTAACAATAACGAAACAGTAGCTGATATCTCAGCTTTACAACAAGCCATCTTAAAAGGAACAGATCTTAATGCTCTAGAAGAAACTGCTGCAGGTGGTCCACAAGCAGGTGGTAATGGTGGAGATGGCGTAAGTTTATCTTCTACTAGCTTTGCAGAAGGAGGCCACATTAGTAACATAAATGCTAATGTAGGAAGCATAGATGCTTTAGCTCTAGCAGCAGGTGGAGATAATAGCTTTGGTGTAAGTGGAGGAAGTGCTGTTGGAGCTGGAGCTGGAGCTGAAGCTGGGGCAACTACGCCCAAAGTTGGTATAAGTATAAGCTCTGCTGGCTCTAACGAAGGCGGAGTTATGACTTACGACCTATCTTTACCTACTGCATTAACGGCTAAACCTACTACGTTAAATTTAAATTTTAGCGGCGGAGTAGCCGGAGTAGATTACGACGCAAACTCTATAGAGTATTCTACCGACGGCGGCAATACTTGGACGCGCGGCACTACCGTAAATCTTGCCGACGCAAATCAAATTAATAACGTCAAAGTAAGAGTAACTACTATAGATAACTACGGACACGATGGCGTAGATATAGCTACTAATCCTACGGCTCAAAGCGCTAATCAGAATCAAGGCGAACAAGACGGAAGCAGGTATTCTAATCTAAACGGAGTAGAGTACGGCGTATATAAAAGAAATTTAACCCTAAACGTAACTACCGATAACGACGAGATTATTAACTCTCAAGCTAACGGCAAAATTACCGATAACGACGATTACGTAAATATTAATCAGGGGCTAAGCGAAGCGGTATTTACGGGCGACGGCGACGACACCGTAAATATGAGCGGAGCGTTTAGCGATGTAAATTCGTATGTTAGCACAGAAGACGGCGATGACGTTATCAACGTAAAATCAGGCTCCGTGTTGAATTACGGAAACGCTCAAATAGATGCCGGCGACGGTAACGACACGATCAACCTAGACCAAGGCTCATTCGTAGGGATTAGCGGTAGCTCCGGTACTAGAATATACGGCGGAGACGGCGACGATACCTTTAACATGAACGGAGAGATCAAGGGCGGAATTGTTTATGGCGACGACGGCGATGATACATTTAACGTAGGTTCGACCGGAGTTCTTAAGGACGGCGCGACTATTTACGCTAATGAAGGCAACGATACTATAAATTTCGGCGGAACGGCTGAAAACGGAACTCAAATCCAAGGTAACGAAGGATACGATACTATAAACATCAAATCCGGTGCGGTAATAGATAATTCATCGGTATACGGCGACGACGTCAATGAGAATTCTTTTGACGCAGGTAACGAAATAAATATCGACGGAACGGTTAGAAATAACTCTAACGTATACGGCGGCGCGGGAGTAGATACCGTAAACATAAACGGAACGGTAGAGAACTCGTCGACGATAAATACTCGCAGCGGTGACGACAAGGTAAACATAAATGCTGGAGCGGAAATAAAAAATAGCAATATAAATACCGGCGAGGGAGGCGACGTAGTTAGTATCAAGGGCAAGCTAGGCGATAGTGCGATGATAGATACCGAAGACGGCGATGATATCGTAAATTTTGCCGGAGAAACGAGTGGATATGCCGCAATAAATACTGGACTCGGAAAAGATACGTTTAATATCGAAAGCGGAGCAACTTTTAGCAAATTTCTTAGAGTAGACACCGGCGAGGACGATGATACGGTTAATATTAAAAATGGCGCAAATTTATCTTGGGGAAGTATAAAAACTGGAGCCGGAAACGATACTGTAAATATAGATGGCAATATGATCGGTAATCCAAATCATTTTAATGAGATAAGTACTGGAAGCGGCGATGATACGATAAATATAAACGGGCACGTATCCGGAGAATCAAGAATAAAAGCCGGCGAGGGTAACAATACCGTATACGTTAGAGGAACCGTCGACGGTAAAGCTAGAATAGAAGCGGGCGATGTCGATAATGAAGATAAACACAGCGAACTTTATATAGAAAGCGGAGCTACGCTAAGCGGGGGCAGTAGCGTAAGTATGGGCGGCGGCAACGATACTATTTATATTAGACAAGGCTCTACCGTAAATGGGGGTGCCACTATATCTGCCGGATATGGAAACGATACTGCATATATAGATGAAAATCTAGATACGGGTAATATAAGTATGGGCGGCGGCGTAGATACGATAAATTTCAAAAAAGGAATAACTATAACAAGAGGCGTAATAGATTTTGGTAGTGGCAATGACACAGTCAACATCGACGGCATTACCTTTACTAATGGTGCGGAACTACTCTCCGGCTCAGTAGATAGGCCCCATTGGTACGACGATGACGATAACGACATTATAAACATTACAAATTCTACATTTAAACAAAATAGTAAAATAGATGCCAAAATGGGAGATGATAAGATAAATATCGGTGCTGGAGCAGTAATAGATAACTCAAACGTTATAGCCGGATACGGTAGCGATACTATAAATATTAATGCGGGTTCTAAAGTGGTAAACGGTAGCAAGATTTATTCTGGACTAGATCATTCATACGGTGATACCAACGATATAGATACCATAAATATAAACGGTGGCGAGGTTACAGACTCTGAAATTTATACTTCTCGTAGTAAAACGATAACGAATATAAAAGACGGAACACTCACAAACCTAAAATTTTACGGCGGCTCAGGAACAGATGAGATAAATATAAGTGGGGGGATAATTAAAAAATCTGAAATAACCGGCGGTGACGGAGACGATGAGATAAATATAAACGGCGGAAATTTTACCGAAACTAAGATAAGTACCGGAAGAGGAACGTATAGTGGAGACGGAGACGTCGTAAATATCGCCGGAGGTACGTTTAGTAAAACTACCGTAGAATTACAAGGAACAAAAAATACCGTAAATATAAATTCCGGAGCGGTATTTGGCGATCAATCGGACGCTATAGCCAATAGACAGTATCAAACCAAAATAGTAAACGGTAACGGCGAAGATCACGTAAATGTAAATGCCGGAGCTATCGTTAAAAACGCGACATTCGATCTTAACGGAGGTAGTGATACTATAACCGTAGCATCAGGCGCTACCGTAGAACATTCTCAGCTTATAACCGGAGACGACGTCGATACACTAAATATAAACGGTACCGTTAGCGGAGATACGCATGTAGATTTAGGATACGGCGCGGATACCTTAAATATAGGAAATGGCGCCATCGTATCGGATTCTGATATCCATATGGACGACGGTGGTCAAGGATACAACGATACCATAAATATCGCAAATAATGTCACCCTTCAAGACTGGGCGGACATCAAAGGCGGCGGTGGAGTCGATACTATTACCGCGGGCGATAATCTAACGCTTGCTAATAGCGCGGGTATACACGGCGACTGGGGAAATAACGGAAGAGCGGTAAATAACACCGGAGACGGAAACGATATCATTACTGTAGGCAAGAATTTAACTATGAGCGGCGGCTCTATAATAAGCGGCGGCGGCGGTAACGACATTATCTCAATTGGTAAAAACGCAAGCATTCAAGATACTTCGACTATCGACGGCGGAGCCGGCTTTGATACATTAAAAGTAGCTGATAATAGCATAGACTTTAGCCATGTTAAAAATATCGAAAAACTAGATATGACTAATGGAGAAAAGACAACCTTAGCTCTTACAGCTAGCAATGTTCAAGATATATTACGTGATAGTAGCGAGAATAAGCTAAAAATAGATGGTGATAGTAACGATGAGCTTACTCTTGGAAGTAGCTGGACTAAAGGTGCTAGTTCTGGTGGTTATACTACTTATACTAGTGGTACAACTACAATCGAAGTTCAAGACCAAATACACGTACTTTAATATCTATACTTTTAATCCCAAAGGAAATTCCTTTGGGATATTCTTTCTTGTCATTAAATTTTTATAATTGTTTGTCTTTTTAATTAGCACCAAATCCACAGATTTTTAGCTATTTAAGCATTTGGCATATATTAAGAATCAGTAAGTCTGGATGATAAGCAAAGGCTGAAAATGGATTAAAATTTGGCGGTAAATGTAGATAAATTTACTGCCGCAAGGATAAATTATTTTCCAGTTGGGTCTAGACCATTTAGGATATAGTTAACTTCATTGTCATTTAGATCGTAGTGCAAAAATTCTTTATAAAATTTCTTTGTTTCAGTAGCTATGTCCAAATCTTTAAAGATTTCAGGATGTAAAGTCTTAGCCGCCCATAAAATTTGCAAAGCCCCCTCGGCACCGTATCTATCCCAGCTAAAAACACCCGCTGGATTTATGAAGACTTTTTTGTTTTTGACAGCATTTATGCCAGCATAGACTTTGTTTTCATATATCTTTTCTATAGCGTCTGGCGATTTGGCTCTGCCTACGATGATGACGTCAGGGTTCATATTTGGTATCTCTTCGGCATTGATTTCAAGCATATTTCCAGCTTTTTGCACCGAATTTTGACCGCCTGCGACACTTATCCACTCATCGATTATTGTATTTGAGCCATCTACTTTGAATAAATTTTTTACCCTCTGCTATATGAAGCACTTTTGGCCTCTCATTTTGAGCTATCTTGCTGGTTTTGCTTAGTACTTTTTGGAGATTTTGGTCAAAATAGTCATTAAATTTTTGAGCTATTTTTGGTGCGTCACCTCCTATGGCATCAGCCATGATAGCTACGCTCTTTTTCATATCGGCATGGTTTGTAAATGACGGATAAAGGACGTTAAAGCCATTTTTTGTTAGCTCCTCTTTATTCTTTTTATCTGCGGCTATGACTACATCGGGACTTAGCTTGACTAGCTCTTCTACTTGCAGGCTCTTGCCATTTACGCCGTTTGGTATGCTTGAAATCCTAGGATAAACGTGCGCAAACCATTTGTTATTTTTGATTAGATCAGTAGTAGCTACTATCTTGTCCGCGCCGCCTAGCATTAATATGATTTGATTATTCGCATACCAAAGCGTGGCGATTTTTTCTACTTTTGCGGGAACCTTTACGACATCGCCAGTGATGTCCTTGACATCTCTAAACTCAGCTGCATTTATACTAAAAGCAGCCATTAACGCTACTAAGGCAGTAAAAATTTTTCTCATTTTCTTCCTTTTTATGAAATATATATTTTTATAGTTTAAGAATTTTATCGGATATAAGAATGGCTAAATTTTTAAAATTTATAAGAAAGATTTCCCTCTCCATACAAGATGGAGGGGAAAATTAAGCAAGAAGTAAATTACTTATTTCTCAAACGCTTTTTGTAAGCTAAATGGAAATGCCTGATAGCCCATAGCATTTGTCATCTTTATCTCGATGCTAGGCTCTTTTGCACCCCACTCAAACTCATCTATATGTGGGCTTGGAAGTCCTACTGGGCGACCTTTTGCGATGTCAAACTGCATGCCAGCAACGGCTGAGTAGACCATGATACTATCAAGGTCATCTTGATACTGTGTAAGGCTGGTGACCGAGCTATACCACTCTTTGCCACGCTCTTTGCCGTATTCCCAGACTTGCTCGACTGTCTTTTTATTTTCATCTATTTTATAGACAACGGCACGGGAGTATTTCATTCCTGCTATTGCGGGCTGTTCCATTCCTCTTGTATCGCCGTTGTCAAAGACAGTGAGATAGACAAGACCTTTTTTAGACTTGCTATCTATCCTAAATGCCGTATGTTGTGTCCACTGCCAGTCAAAGCCGCCTGTTTCGCTCTCGTATCCTGGGCATTTTGAGTATTCATCCTCGCATACGATTTTGTTACCTTTACTATCAACTGGCTGAAGGAGTTTGTCTTTAAATTTATCGCTCCAGCCCTTGTGAGCGCCCATGATCCATTTTACTTGTTTATCACGGCCGATTTTGATGACTGCATCTTGGTGGCGACTTGAGATGATTATACTATCGTCGCTTGGGTCATAGTCTACGCTATTTACGTGAGCCCAGTTACGGCCAGGACCTGCGCCAACTATGTCGCCCCACTTATCGTGCGTATCCATCGACTGAAGCTCATCAGAGCTTGCTGTGTGGCCTGCTTTTTTAGCGTCTATGTTTAAGCAAACTGCACCTTGATCAAGTGTTTTTAGCACGATGTCGCGGTAAGGATCGAGGATTTCATATAGTCTAAAGTCATCAACTACGTTGCCATCTCTGTCAAGCTCAACGATGACGTCGCGCACTGTTCTTACGTTTTTGCCATCAGCCCTTTTATAATCAGCATTTGCCACGCGCAAGAAGTAGTGTCCGTTTTGTGCTACGTCCATCGAGTGAGAGAAGTCGTTGTAGCTAGCTGGTAGCTCGCGGTTGAAAATTTCTCTACCCATGATGTCGTATTTTGCGTATCTTTGGCCATATCCCCAAGTCATAGCGCCGTCGTCATTTTGCTTAAAGCCCATCATTACGCCAGCATGAAATGGCTGCTTTAGATCGTAAATTTTGCTTGGCTCAAGGTACCATCTAACCTCGCCTTTTGTATCAAGGATGAAGTTATTTGGGCTGTAGTTCCACTCGATCGCACCGCCAGCTGGGTTGTTCCAAACGACTTTTGTACCTTTGCCAGTTTTATTTACAAAGTTATTTACGTAGTAGAGGCGGTTAGCAAATTTAGTACTCGCAGGCTTAGTAACCTCGATCTTGTCAAATAGCGCGCCCTTTTGATTTGGCGTGCCTGAGCTTTCTAGATAGATGGCTGGAGCGTAAATTTTATAGCTCTCTTTTATATGCTCGGTCTTGCCTTTGTAGCTCTTGTCGTACTCGACCTCAACGGTGTTTTGATAGTCAGGATACATACCAAAAACTGGGATGCCGCCATGTGTGCGAAGATGCTTGTCAGCCACTTTGTAGCTTATCACCTGACCGCCTTGCTTTGGCACGATGGTTACTTTTGCATTGCTTAGTGTGTAGCCGCCATTTTTGATGACTGCTGTAAGTGGGGCAGTGTCGTACGGATTTACCACTACTTCGCCTATTTGCCCAGTGATAGCATAGTCTAGTTTGGCCCCGCTTGGACCGCCTATCGCAAAAGCGCTTGAGCAAAGCACAGAAGCTAGCGCAACACAACTCAAAGTCTTTTTCATAACATCTCCTTTGGATAAATTTTATAAACTCTACTCATAAAGCTTATAAAATTTAGAAAAAGCCTTGGAACGCCCAAGGCTTAAAATAGGTAAAAGGAGTAATAAAAAATATTGCGTCCTTCGTAATTGTAATAAAACCTTATAACATAAAAATCACGATAAACTTTATAATGGCTTAAAATCTAAATTTATATTAAAAATTTTTGCCTTTTTGGACATTAAGCTAGCATTTACGCTTTAGCACTTATAATCAGCCCCAAACAATGGAGCAGAACTTATGACACTAACTTACAATGCAAAGAAAATTTATGAAATTTGGTTTGATTCAAAAAGTGAGCTTGAAGAGAGCAACGCTAGCTTTTTAGAGGATTATTTAAATTTTTTAGGCGATATTAGTGAAGTGATAAATATTGATGAAAAAACAAGACTTTCGGTTATCATCGCCTCTCTTTGCGTGAGTAAAGGTGCGAAAAGCTCATTTAAAAGCTTCATTAGGGCTGCTTTAAATGTGGGCATATCAGCAAAAGAGATAAGAGAAATTTTATATCAAGCAGTGCCTTATGCTGGGCTTGGCAAGATAGAAGATTGTATATTTTTAGCTGATGAAATTTTTAATGAGCGCTATATAGAGCTTGAAAATATGCCTAAAAAATCAAGAGAAGGCAGAGATGAACGAGGCCTTGAAATACAAAGAAAACTCTTCCCAGCGGTTGATAAATTTATCGCATCAATGCCAAATGATCAAAAACATATAATGGAGTTTTTATCGCAAAACTGCTTTGGCGATTTTTATGCAAGAGATGGGCTTAGTTTAGAGCTTAGGGAGCTTTTGACATTTGTCTACATCACGACTCTTGGCTTTGCAAAGCCACAGCTTTTAGGGCACATTGCTGCAAATTTTGGCATCGGCAACGATAGAGCTAAATTAATAAGCGTTGTTACGACACTTATACCATTTATAGGATATCCAAGTGCTTTAAACGCATTATCAGCAATAAATGAGATAAGTTCTAGTAAAAATTAAATTTTTAATCAATGCGATATCTTATAAATTTCAGCCAAAATTTATTCTAGTGTTAAATTTGCGGTTGAGCTTGGTTGTAGAATAACTCAAAATAAATCATCTAAAGGAGATTATCATGAGTTTTCTATCTAAATTTAGCAAGGCTATCTTTGCTGTTGCAGTTGCTGGTGCGATTAGTGCTAGTGCATTTAGCGAGGGTGAGGACTACGTTAAGCTTGAAAAGCCACTAAGTGTGGGACAAAATACGCTAGTTAAAATTTTTAGCTACGCTTGCCCATTTTGCTACAAATACGACAAGAGCGTTACTCCAAAGGTAGTTGAGAAAATCCCTGGACTAAAATACGAGCCATTTCACCTAAAGACAAAGGGCGATTATGGCGAGGTTGCGAGCAAGGTCTTTGCCGTGCTTATCACTATGGACGAGGCAAAAGGTGTCAGCTTATTTGATGAAAATTCGCTATTTAAAAAGGCTAAATTTGCCTACTACAAGGCTTATCACGACAAAAAAGAGCGCTGGAGCGATGGCAAAGATGCTGAGGGTTTTTTAAAGACTGGACTTGATGCAGCTGGCGTTAGTAAGGCTGATTATGAAAAAGAGCTAGCTAATCCAAAAGTGACTGAGCTACTTAAAAAGTGGGATGAGAGCTATGACGTGGCTAAAATTCAGGGCGTGCCAGCATTTGTCGTAAATGGCAAATACCTCATCATGACAAAATCAATCAGCTCGCTTGATGGCATGGCAGCACTCATTGAAGAGCTTCTTAAAAAATAAGGCGTCACATGAGCTTTTTTAAAAAAATGGCTAAATTTCAAGACTCACGCATCTCTTGGGCGATCCTAGTCTTTGTAAGCATTGCACTTGTCGTTATCGCGCACTCGCTCTTTCAAAACTACGCTTATATGCCTCCTTGCGAGCAGTGCGTCTATATACGTTTTGCATTTTTATGTATGGCGCTTGGCGGCGTTATCGCTATGATAAATCCAAAAAATTTGCTCTTTGCTCTAATTGGCTACGTCTTTGCCTTTTGGGGAGCGGTGCAGGGCATAATGTATAGCGTAAAGCTAGCTAAAATTCACGATGCAGTGCATGGTGATGATCCTTTTGGCGTGCAGGGCTGCTCTACTGAGCCACACTATCCATTTGGCTTACCGCTTGAAAAGTGGGCGCCTGACTGGTTTATGCCAACAGGCGACTGCGGATATGACAGCCCTATGGTGCCTGATGGCGTGGTGCTAAGTGATTTGCAAAAGAGCATAGTTGATCTTTATGCCGACGGCTGGTATCTTGTGCCTTCATCTAAATTTATGTCGATGGCTGATTGCACGCTACTTGGGTTTAGTGTTTGTTTTGTAGTGCTTGCGCTTATGCTTGTTTCAAAGCTTTTGTCCTTTTTAAAATGAATTTAGTTAGCCCAAATTTGGGCTAACTTAGGATATACTGCGCGTATGGGTATTAATTTAAAATCACAAAATATTAAAATCTACGCCATCATCTTGCTTGCTAGCCTTTTTGTAATACTTCTTGGGCTAAATATTTATAGCAATGCAAAAGAGAAAATCATAGAGCTATCTGATAAAAATAACATAGCAGTTAGCAAAAATATCGTAAATAACTTTCAAATTTGGCTTGATGAACGTATAAATTCACTCATTCGTGCATCAAAATTTATACAAAATGCAGGTATCGTAGATGACGATGAAAAGATAGCTGGCTTTATAAAGCTCTTTAAGCAAAACGCGAAAGAATTTGATCTAATGCAGCTTTTAAGGGATGATGGAGAAATTTTTGTAGATGGAGAAAAAATTTTAGAAGAAGTTATGCCAAAGAGCGAAAGAGCAGGGCTTATCTGGTATGTTGAGACAAAAAATACAAATGCCCCAAGCGTAAATTTCATGCAAAAACATAAAATTTTAAAAGGCTCAACTCTAAATTTATGCGTTCCAGTCACAAAACAAGCGAAATTTAAAGCAGCGCTTTGTGGCGTCGTGCGTATAGAAAATATCTTTAACAGCATTAAAAATTTTAGCCTTGCGCCAAATTCTTACTCATTTTTGGTGACTCATAGCGGTGAAATTTTAACATCGATACCTGATCTTGCTTTAAAAAAAGAGATCGAGGAGAAATTTAAAGAGTTGTTTTTAAAAGATGAAGACATTACAAGCTTAAAAATAGGACAAAATTTAATCCAAGTAGCTGAGATACCAACGATAAATTGGTTCATAGGAGCTGGCACAAATAATGAAGAGGAAATTTCAGCTTTAACAAAAGAAGCTTTAAAAAATGCCCTAAGCTTGCTCTTTGCCTTCGTTGCGCTCACATTTTTAGCAAATATTCTTCATAATTTTATGTATAACAAGATAAAAAAGATACAAGATGAGTATGAAACTTTGCTAACTCATAGAGCCAAAATGAGTGAGGCTGGCGAGCTAATAAGTGGTATCAACCATCAATTCATTCAGCCAGTAAATTCGCTAAAACTAATGCTAAGCTCGTGCATAATGTTAAAAAAAGAAGGCAAATTAAACGACGAGGAGCTAATAAATTTACTTGAAAAAGGGCAAAGCTCGGTCAAACTTCTTTCAAGTACTATTGAAATTTTTAGAAATTTTTACAAAAGCGCTGAAAATGTGAGCGAATTTGAGGTACAAACAAGCATTAAAAATCTAATAACTCTCATGCATACAGAGCTAAGCCGTGCAAATGTTAGTGTAAAATTTAGCGGCTTTAATGAACAAAAAGTTCGTCAGATAGAAAATATAATCCAACAAATTTTGTTAATCCTAATACACAACGCAAAAGACTCACTTGTCGAAAGCTACAAAAATGAGCCACTAAAGCGTATCATCGAGATAAAATTTAGAAGCTTTGAAGATAAGTGCTACATCGGAGTTTATGACAATGGAAATGGCGTAAGCGAGCAAATGAGCGAGAAAATTTTTACTTGGCTAAATACCACTAAAAAGCAAGGAAATGGTATAGGACTTTATTTTGCTAAAAAGCTAGCACAAGAAAAGCTAAATGGTGATGTAAGGCTCGTAAATAACGCAAAGCCAACGGTATTTGAGCTAAGTTTTGATATAAATTTAAAGGACTAAAATGCAAGAAGTCTTAGAAATTTTAAAAAAGACGTCCGTCTTGGTAGTCGAAGATGACGATATGGCAAGAGAGCTTATTATTAGTGGGCTTAAACCTTATTGCGAACAGGTAATTGGTGCCTGCAATGGACAAGATGGCGTGGAAAAATTTAAAAAGCAAGGCTTTGATATTGTGATGAGCGATATTCACATGCCAGTGCTTAATGGCTTTGAGATGATGAATGAGATGAAACGTACAAAGCCGCACCAAAAATTTATCGTCTTTACCTCTTATGATAGTGATGAAAATTTGATAAAAAGCATGGAGGAAGGGGCGATGCTTTTTTTAAAAAAGCCTATTGATATGAAGGATCTTAGAGCAATGCTTATTAGTTTAAGTTTTGAACGAGATGAAAAGCTAGTTTATTTAAGCGATGAGGTGAGTATAAATTTAAAAAGAGAGAAAATTTATAAAAACGGCATTGAAATTTATCTTAGCTTTTTACAAAATAAGATATTTTGGCTCTTTGCTTATAATCTAAATAAGCTAGTTACTTATGAGATGATAGAAGAATTTGTCTATGAAAGCGATGTTAGCAAGGCGGCTATCCAAAATGTGATACTTCGTCTAAAGCGTGAGCTTGGTGTGAAATTTAAAAATATCAGTGAGAGTGGATATATTTTAATCACAAAATCTGAATGATTTAGAATTATCGCTACCTTGTACCATAGTACAATATACAAAAGTAATTAAATATACTAAAATACCGACAAATAAAAATAAGGAATAAAGATGGCAGCAGTAGCTGGTATAGTTAAAAGTGTTTCATCTGATGTTATAGCGATAGACCAAAATGATCATGTAAGAGTTTTAGATGTAAATGATAAAGTATATATCGGAGAGGCTATAAAGGGCGAGAGCGAAAGCTCAAGCATTACAATCACTGCAAATGATGGACAAGATATATCAATAAACGGATACGATACTCTTTGGCTAGACAGTAGCGTAGTAAGCGATGATGTTGGTGAGTCTAGTATAGATACTGACGCATTGTTTAAAGCGCTTCTTGGCAATGACTATGTATCGATTTTAGATCATATAAATGAAAAAGTAGATGATATCCTTAGCGCAACCAATTTAGAGCAAGAAGAGCAAAATGATGAGGCTAGCGTAAATATTAGTTTTAATGAAATAGATCCAAATTTAGCAAATGAGCATGGATTAAGAGAAGATGATCTTTTAGCTAAAATGAATGAACATAAAGAGAGCGATAAGCAGATAGATCTTAGCTTTGAGCATACAAATCTTAACGCAACTACGATATATATAGATATCGATAACGACTTAAATAAACTTTCATAAATTTGAGCTTTTTGCTCAAATTTCTTCTGTTTTAAAAAACTCAAATTTATATAATATCCTCTATAATAAGCCAAAAATTTCAAAGGAAAACGATGAAAAAAATTCTAATCATCGCAGGCTCTTGTAATAGTGGCACAGCTGGGCTTCAAGCAGATATAAAAACATGTGCTAGGCTTAATTGTTATAGTGCAACAGCGGTAACTTCTTTGGTCGCTGAGACTACGGATGCTGTAAAGAGTGTAGTTTGCTTAGAGCCTAGTTTTGTCAAAGACCAGCTAAATACGCTTGCGGAAGAATTTAGCTTTGATGCGATTAAGATAGGTATGTTATTTAGTGAAGAGATTATGGAAGTGGTGCGTGAGTTTTTACTGGCTCAAAATACCAAAGTAGTGCTTGACCCAGTTTGCGTCTCAAAAAGCGGACACAAGCTTATAAAAGATAGTGCGGTGACAAAGCTAAAAGAGCTAATGAGCTTAGCTACGGTAACTACTCCAAATTTAGATGAGGCAAATGTGCTTTTTGGCGATGATTATAAAGATTTGCCTTGTGACGTCATTGTAAAAAAACATATCAGCGAAGATAGCAGCATAGACACACTTTATAAAAAGGATGGCTCGCTAAGAAATTTTAAGACCCCACTTGTTAATCCGCTTGTAATGAGTGGAACTGGTTGTAGCTTCTCAACTGCACTTGCTTGCTTTTTAGCAAAGGGCAAGAGCTTAGAGGAGTCTATACAACTTTCAAAAGAGTATATTTGCTCTATTATAAAAGAGAGCATAGATACAAAACTTGGTAAAAATCGCCTACTTTGGCATGGAGCGAAGTAAAATTTACCTCTCTAATCTTTGCACGGCAGCTGAGTGAGTGATGATGTCGTGCAGATTTAGTTTGTCTTTTCTAAAAAAACAAAGGCAAAGTCCAAGTATGCTAAAGCCAGCAAAGGCAAAGCAAATTTGGCGCAAGATGGTGTGAAAAAAGCTTAGTTTTCTACCGGTTTTTAGGTTTATCAGATGAATTTCTTGTGCTTTATAGCCCGGAGTTTGTGCTTTTATGCTAAAAAAAAGGCACATTATAAGTGAGATCAGGCTATTTGCACCAAAAATGGCAATTTGGTTATGTAAAAAGGCCTCTTTGCCATCAAGCACAAGATATGTTGTCGCATAAAATATCGGCATACCGATGATAAAAAGATCGATAACAAAGGCCTTTGCTCTAGCCCAAATAGATGCGATTTTTGCCTTTTGCTTTGCCAACTCAATTTCCTGTATTTATGTAGATATGGCTAAATTTCTCCCAGTCATATAGATAGACTAGGTTGTCACTCTCGCCATTATCATGCGTGACGCAGAGCATAGTAGAGGTGCGTGAGACCTTGCACCAGTGATTATAGAGATCAAGTTTTTTGATATCGCTTTCTAGTACACCAAAACAGCCTATATACTCATAAATGCTAAGATTAAAAAAGCTCTTATTTTCGGTCTTTAGCAGGCGTTTTTTGCTATTTTCTTGCATTAAATTAGCTCTACACCTTTGCCATTTACTACTTCACCGATCACGTAGCCATCGCTGCTAGCTAGGACAGCATCGACGTTTTCTTTAGGCACAACTAGGATCATGCCAACGCCCATGTTAAAGGTTCTCATCATCTCTCTATCTTCTACTTTTTGAGCGATGATTTTAAAAATTTCAGGCGTTTTTATAGCGTTTTTTTGTACTTTTGTACCAAGCCCAGCAGGAAAGACGCGAGGTAAGTTTTCAACTATACCACCACCGGTGATGTGAGCCATTGCCGTAATCTTATCTTTTAATCTTAAAAAGTCGCTAACGTAAATTCTAGTTGGCTCAAGAAGCACGTCGATGAGCTTTTTATCGCCTACTTTTTCATCAAATTTTAGTCCAAGCTCGCTTACCACTTTTCTTGCAAGAGAGAAGCCATTTGAGTGTAGACCACTGCTTGGAAGTGCGACTAAAACGTCACCAGTCTTTACAAATTTACTTCTGTCGATCTCATCAGCCTCAGCGATACCAACGGCAAATCCAGCAAGATCGAAGTCGCCTTTTTCATACATCGATGGCATCTCGGCTGTCTCACCGCCGATAAGCGCACATTGTGCCTTTTTGCAGCCATTTGCGATGCTTTTTACTACCTCTTTGGCACTCTCTATCTCAAGCTTTGCAGTCGCGTAGTAGTCGAGGAAAAAGAGTGGTGTGGCGAAGTTGCAGATGAGATCATTTACGCACATTGCGACTAGATCCTCGCCCACGCCGTCAAATTTCTTGGCGTCGATAGCTAGACGAAGCTTCGTGCCAACGCCATCAGTTGCACCTAAAATAGCTGGATTTTTATATCCACTTGGTAGTCTGACCGCTCCTGAAAATGACCCAATGCCACCTATAACGTTTGGTGTTTGTGTAGATTTTACGAAAGGCTTTATCGCCTCAACAAAGCTATTTCCAGCATCTATATCCACTCCAGCATCTTTATAGCTTATCATCTTTGCCCTTTTTTGTAATTTTCTAAAACTTTAGCCAAAAGTTGCTAAAATTGTCATCAATTTTCAAAAATGGAGCGAGTTTGCAGAAATTTCCAAACGCTTATGTCATTACAGGCTCGATCGCTAGCGGTAAAAGCACGGCTATAAATTTGCTAAAAGAACGAGGCTTTAGCGTGATTGATGCGGACGTGATCGCTCATGAGCAGCTTGAAATTTGCAAATGTGAGATAGTAGAATTTTTTGGCAAGCAAATTTTAGATGAAGTTGGCAAGATAGAGCGCAAAAAACTTGGTGCCATTGTTTTTAATGATCCAAAAAAATTAAAAATTTTAGAGCAAATTTTGCATCCAAAGATAAAGGAAGAAATTTTATCTCGTGCTACGAAACTTGAGTGCTTGGAGCAGGTTTATTTTGTCGATATCCCTTTATTTTTTGAAAAAGAGGATCGCTACGCTGAGTTTAAAAATGTAGCTGTGATTTACGCGCCAAAAGAGCTTTTGCTAAGCCGCCTAATGAACCGAAATGGGCTAAGCTTAAATGAAGCAAAAGCTAGAGTAGAGCTTCAGATGGATATCGAGCAAAAGCGAAAAAAGGCAAATTTTATAATAGATAATAGTGGCGATAAAGAAAATTTAGAGCAAGAACTAGAGAAATTTCTAAGGCAAATTTGTGGCTGAGTTTATATAAATTTAGCAAAAGAGTAGAGCAATTTTAAAGGAAAAATAATGCAAGTTTCAAAGTATAACGCTAGCGGTAATGATTTTGTCATATTTCATACATTTTTGAACAAAGATAGAAGCGAGCTAGCAAGGCAAATTTGCAGCCGAACAAACGGCGTGGGAGCTGATGGGCTCATCGTGCTTTTGCCTTACGAAAAGGGTGTGAAATGGGAGTTTTACAACAGCGATGGAAGCTATGCTGCGATGTGTGGCAACGGCTCGCGCGCGGCTGCTAGATATGCCTATCTAAACGGCCTTGTAAGATCAAACGAATTTGCCTTGCTAACTGGTAGCGGCGAGGTGATGGCGAGCGTTAAAAATGAGTGCATCGAGGTCGTGCTAACAAGCCCAAAAATTTTAAGCGAACCGATAAATGAAAACGGCAAAACTTGGTATTTTTATGATACTGGCGTGCCTCATCTTGTAAATTTCACACAAAATTTAGAGGAATTTGACGTCAAAGAGTGCAGGGCGCTTCGTCAAAAATACAATGCAAATGTAAATTTAGCCAAATTTGATGGCGAAGTTTTAAAGGTGAGAACCTACGAAAGGGGCGTGGAGGACGAGACGCTAGCTTGTGGTACTGGCATGGCGGCTTGCTTTTACGGAGCTACTTTAAATTTAAACGCAGCGCAATGTCTAAAAGTCTATCCAAAAAGTGGCGAGGAGCTTGGCCTTAGACTGGAAAGCGGCAAAATTTTATTTAGTGGAGCGGTGAAACACTGCTTTGATACGAGTATCGAAATTTAGCTATTTAGGGCGAGTTTTATACTTATTCTTGGCTAGTAACGGTAAGCAAATTTTTCAAATTTATATTACTAAATTTGCACCTAGCTGATGAAGTAAAATTTTTATAGTGGCTTTAATTTAAAATTTGAATACAAAATAACTAAGTTAAAAACTAGAAAAATAAATTTTAATAAAAATTTGAATAGAAATTAAAAAAAAGAAGATCTCCGCCGAAGCGGAGAAAAGGTGTTATTTCAAAGCATCTTTTGCTTGTTTTGCAAGTGCCGCAAATGCCTTCGCGTCATTCATAGCTAGATCAGCTAAAATTTTTCTATCAAGTTCGATCTTAGCTTTGTTTAAGCCGTTGATAAATCTTGAATAGCTAATGTCGTTTAGTCTGCAAGCTGCGTTGATACGAACGATCCATAAACGTCTGAAATCACGTTTTTTCTGGCGTCTGTCACGGTATGCGTAAACTAAACTTCTCTCTAGTTGCTCTTTAGCTTTTCTAAAGTGTTTATGTCTAGCACTGAAAAAGCCACGTGCTAGCTTTAAAACTTTCTTATGGCGTCTTCTTCTAACTACGCCTGTTTTTACTCTTGCCATATTTATCCTTTTACAAATTGGCGCTCACGAAGTGAGTCTTGCCCCTAAATTTGGGGGAGTTTGAATGACTTTTTGTCAAAAACTTAAATCTACAGCTGCTTATACGCCGAGCATTTTGCGAACGGCTGGGACATTTGTGCTGTCCACATATTGTGGGCCACGCAAATCTCTCATACGCTTACTAGGTTTTTTTGTTAAGATATGGCTTCTAAAAGCAGAGCCTCTTTTTATCTTATTTTTACCTACTTTAAAGCGCTTAGCAGCACCGCGAACGGTTTTCATCTTTGGCATGCTAATCCTTTTTGAAATTTTATACGCAATTGCGTAAGTTTTGGATTATAGCGAAAAATCCTTTAGAAAATTTAAATTTCACTTAGACAAAATTTGCAATAAATTTACATTTAACTTAAAAAAAATTTAAAATATGGAACTAATTTATTAAATTTGGCGTATAATCACATAAAGAAATTTTATTTTACTAAAGGAGTAAAAATGAAAGGCAAAATTCTTGCATCAATCGTCGCTATGAGTGCTATTTTAGGCACAAGTAGCTTGGCATGCACTACCATTTTAGTAGGAGATAAAGCTTCAAATGACGGTTCCATGCTGGTTGCCAGGAGCGCAGACAGCAAGGCTGTAAAGGCACAAGTCTTTTTGATCCATCCAGCAAAGAAAAACCAAACTGGTATGCATAGCTCAAAGGCACATGACGGCGCAAATGACTTTACATATCCACTTCCAAAAGATGGCATGAGATACACAACCATCGCAAACTCTCATACAAAACTTCACGGAGCAGTTGGCTACAACGAGGCTGGTGTTGGACTAAGTGGCACTGAGACTATCTACGCAAAAGATGAGCTTTTAAAAGTTGATCCATATAACGAAGAGAGTGGCATCACTGAAGATGACATCCCAGACGTGCTTTTGCCACGTATGAAGAGTGCAAAAGAGGGCGTTAAGCTTCTTGGCGAGATAGTGGAGACAAAGGGCGCTGGAGAGGGCTTTGGTGTGGTATTTATCGATGCAAGCGAGCTTTGGTACTTTGAGACAGGTACAGGACACAAGTGGATCGCCACAAAGATCGCTCCAGATGAGTATTTTGTTACTGCAAATCAAGGCAGGCTTCAAAACTATAAAGAGAACGATCCAAATTTCATGGGCGCAAAAGATGTCATAAAATTTGCGATCGATAACAAGATTTATGACCCTGCAAAAGATGGCGAATTTAACTTCACAAAGGCCTATACAAGGGACGATGAGAGGGATGTGACCTACAACTACCCACGCGTTTGCTGGGTTCAAAGCATGTTTAACCCAAGTCTAAAACAAGACTTCGCCGATGGTCAGAAATTTCCAGTATTTTTAAAACCAGAGAAAAAACTAAGTGTTGAAGACCTAAAAGCTGCGATGAGAGCCCACTACAACGGCACTGCGTTTGATAACTACGCCAGCAAAGATGAAGATAAGAAAAACATCTACCGCGCCATAAGCGTCTTTAGAACATACGAGTCTCACGTCATGCAGGTGCGCCCATGGCTACCAAAAGAGATCGGCCGTGTGACCTACGTCGCTCTTGGCATGGCTGATCTTAGCGTTTACTTGCCGTATTACGAGGGACTTGATGGCTTTATAAAAGGCTACTCAGACGGCTCATACGACGCTGACGACACTTCGATATACTGGGTTTATAGAAAACTTCAAACCCTTGTAATGACTGACTATGAGAAGTATTCACCGGTGGTAAAAGAGGCCTACGCTAAATTTGAAAAAGAGTTGGCTGTAAAACAGGCTAAATTTGAAGATGAGTACGTAAAGCTTTATAAAAAAGATAAGAAAAAAGCGGACAAACTCCTAAATGAATTTAGTAAAAAGACTATGCAAGAGGCTAAGGATTTAACTCAGGAGCTTACAAACAAGGTCTTTACTATGCTTACAGCCGACATGGACGCTAAGCTAAAATCTTTAAATAAAGGCAAAAAAGACTAAAAGTTTTGGGCGTGAAATTTAGTAGCGCCCAAATTTAAACAAAAATTTGGCAAAGAGCGTCTATAATGCCGGACAAATTTTATCCCAAAGGAAAAACGCTGATGCCTTGTCCCATGCATAAAGCTCGTTAATTTCGGCAAAAAACATATCAGCGATTTTCAAAAAACACGCAAATTTTTAAACAATTTTAAATTTTTTCACATTGATATAAATCCATTTTTGCTATCAGGTCCGTTTCATTGTAACTGCATCTTTAATAGCAAAGCTAAGCAATGCTTGAAATTTGGCAAGGATCTTTTTAGCAGGGTTTTTTATAAATTTTACTTTAGCTTAAGAAGAAGCGGATGTCATCCACCGCGTTTGGGGTGACAAATTTATTGTTTGAGTTGTGATAGTGAAAATTTGGCTTTTGGTGGCAGAAGGGGTTTCTACTTACGGTCTGCTTGCAGTTGCGAGCTTGCGAC
>NZ_PIRZ01000010.1 GCF_003048575.1 Campylobacter concisus
TGGTAGCCTCGATTAGAATGCTGTCTGGATGCGTTCTTACGTATTCGCGAACGGCTCTTGTCTTTCCGCTGCCAGCTACTCCGCTTATCATTGCCATATCTCTATCTTGTACCGCCCAGCCGATCACTGCGTGTATGCTTTTGGCGTCCTTAGTTTTTACGAAAGGTAGCTCGTCTTGTAAAACGTCCACCTTTTGGATAAAATTGTCAAGATAGTTTTTAGCTGGCTCTTCTACTTTGTCGGCATACTTGTAGCTAGAGCCTTCCTTTATATATCCCGAGATATACGCGGGATTTATTCCCAACGCCGTAGCAAATTTGTTCTGACTCATACCGCTTGTTTTATTAGCTTCGATGAAGTCTTTTATTCTGTCTGCTAACTGCATTTTTCCTCCTTTTGATTTTGTTTTTTAAATGTTTTAAACGCCGTTTAATAGGACTTTAAACGACCTTGAAAGCATTTTTATTCCCCGCTTGCTATCTCTATGGCGTCGTCTACGGAAAATTTCTTTTTAGTCGTTCGCTCTGCGGTAAATTCGTTTAATTTATCGTAATCAAACCCAGCGTTTATTATGTTATTTACCTCTTTTTGCCTTTTTATGGTCTCTTTTATAGCCTCTACCTTGTCGCCACCCTCGTAGTTAAAGTTTTCAGGTTTTAACGACTCTTTGTGGGCTTCAAGCATTACTTCAAGATCATAATTCACATTCATTCTGGTAAATTCACTAAATTCAGCTTGTTTTATAAACGTCCTAATCGCTCTCATATCATCTTTGAATACCTTTTTGACCATCTTATAGGTCTCGGCACTCATAGGGTGTATATCCTTATCTTTTGCTTCACATATAAAGTTTCCATCCATATCAAACACAAAGATAGAACTTACATCATCAATATTCTCGCCAACTAAAACTGGCGTTCTGACAGGCGGAAGAAATGCTGAGCCAAACTCCCTTGCGTCGTAGTTTATGCCTTTTTTGCTTACCACTCTAGACTCTAGCCCTCCAGCATGCAGCATAAATTCCTCTTTTCTTACACCTTTTAGTGGCGTATCATCGCTATTCCACCGCTCCATTGGACTTGGTCTTTTGCGTCCTATCTTCATTATGTCCCATTTAGTTACTTCAGTTTCAAACCTGGCTCTAGCTTGATCTAGCGTGAGAAGATATTTTAGGTTTGTCTTTTTAGGCAGCCCATTCTCATCTTTGGCGTGCCTATCTTTTTTGGGTGTTCTTTGTTCAACGGCCTCGCGCATAGCTAGATTAAAGCCTATATAGCCTGGAGTTTGAGAAATTCCAGCATGCTGCATCACTCCAAAGTGCCTTTCTACAAAGCCCTTTTCATCACCGCTATATGCGATTGCTCTATCGTAGTCGATATGTAAGCCGTTTAGTAAGTGTTGAAACTGATCGCTTAGATAGTCTTTACCGTTATCACCCTTTATGTAGTCTGGCTTGCCTAGTGTGTTTAAAGCTTTCCACATTAGTCTTATAAGTCCTAAAGCATTTGATTTTTCCTCTATGCTTGCTACACATCTACCGCTATATACATCTACTATACTTAGGATATTTGCACGCATCGCTTCGCCTTTTTCTCCATTCCTTACCATCATGTCAAGCGGTGAGCTATCTATCTGCCAGCATTGGTTGCGTCTGGTTATCATCTCGCCTTGATTGCCAAGAGCTGGTTGGAAGTAGCTTTTTGCTTTATCTTCGCCTTTTGTTACCATTATGTATTCAAGCTTGTGTGTTTGATAGTAGCTATCTAAAAACCTCTTTATTACGCCATCACTAAATAGTGGTTTTATCTCGCCCATTAGATATTTTGGATAGTTATATGCCTCGCCTATGCGTTTAAAATACTCGTGATGTAGTCTACGATTTAGCTCAGCTATATTTACTCCGCCAGCGCCATAAGCACGGAAGTTTTGAAGTAAAAACTCTATCATCCACTCTTCGAGCACGCTAGCGTTTTTCCTGTGCTTGCCACGCTTGTCTATCAGCGCCGCTGCACCCTTTTCTTTATAGGCCTTTTGCCATCTAAAAAGGTTTGCCTCACTTATACCGCTATCTTCGCAAAACTTTTTACATGACACGCCACGTTTTTTAGCCTCTTCATACTCTTTTAGCACTCTTATCTTTTTGTTTATCTCATCTTTTTCACTATCATCTAGCACTGCATACTCTCCGCCAAAATTCTCTTTTTTACTCGCGCCCTCTTTGTTCTTGCCGCCGCCCTTGATCTCGCTAAATTTCATCTGTCTAAATCCGCTTTGCTCCGAGCTATCCTCTACGTATACACTTACGTCTTTATCTGCCTTGCCGCTTTTTATCGCCGCGTCTATGTCGGCAATCTCTACTGCAAATAGCAGCTTTGCTCCACCACGGCTTCTGGTGCCTGCGTCAGATATCTTTATGAATGGATATTTTGCTGAGCCCCTATTTATAGAATTTGCTAAAGCTCTTGGATGTATGCCGAAAATTTCAGCAGCCACAGCAGTTTCGACATAGATCATTTAGCTAGCCTTACTCTCTTCTTGTTCTTTTTTAAGACCACTTGGAAGCTCTTTGATTATCCCCTCACTTAAAAGCACTTCAAACACTTTCCTTGAAGTAGCGAAATTTTTACTACCTGCCACTTGACCACTTATCACCATATATGTGGTTCTCTCACTAAGATTGTGCTTTTTAGCCCACTGCCTTATACTTATACAGTTATCGGTAAAGTATTTTTTTATCATCTTGCACTCCTTTCTTCTAATTTTCATTGCTAAGTCGGCTTATAAATTTTTAGTTATAATCTCGCTTTTAAGACCATAAATAAGGATTTGTATGCATGAAGCTAAGATGAACTTCGCTTGCCCTAAGTGCAAGCAAGCTACGGCGATATCCATAACCACGTTAAAGTTAGATACCTTTGAATGCTATCACTGTGGTGAGAAGCTCTATGCTGGTGCATTGCCTAAGCTTGCCTATAAGCTCAGTAAAGAATTTCACAAGCTTTTTAAAAAGCATGCCAACGCATACTTTTATACTAGGATAGAGTTTGAAAGAGACTTCCAAGAGATAGACGACGGTGGGCGATTTTTCTTTGACGAGCTTAAAGGTTTTCAGGATAACGATATGCTTATCGCACCGCCTAGATTTGAGATACTAGCTTACCAGTTTAAGTGTATAGACACTAGTGCTAGAATGCTTTTGCACGACGATAGCATAGCTCATCCAAAAGACTATTTTATACCTGCTAATTATCAATTTTCATATAAATTTAGCGAAGTCATGGATGAGCCGTATCTAAATGCGTCGCACAAAGACATACCTAGCGAACAAGATCGCAAATTTCTTGGGCTACATCTACTTGATTACGCCGATTTGATCCACTATACAAGACTTTATAACTCATATCTGAGAGCTTTTTCGCATACTCATCACACTTTTGCTTGTCTTGAGTATTGATAGAGTCTATATGTTTATATAAGACTCTATCACAGTATCTCACAAGATCCCTTGAATATCCGCCTTGGCTCAAAACCACAAGCAGTCTCTCTGCACCTTTGCCAAGTCGCTGTCTAACGCTAAAGCTAGACTCGCTCGGCTCGGCACCACAAAATACGACTTTCATTTCTTGCCTTTCTGCCGACTTAACAATGAAAATTTAAAGAACTATTTTTCAAACCTTTGAAAGATTTAATCTCAAATAAGATATAATTTTTCGTAGATTTGAAAGAATTATATAGTATTTTAACCTTATTTGTCAAGGTTAAAATACTATGTTCATACATTTTTTAATCAAAGGCGGCAAAATGGACGATCAAAAAGATAAAGTTATATTTGAAAATATGAAAAATTTTTTTAAGGTCGATAGTCTCGAAGATGTAGCAGAAAGGTTAGGTTATTCTAGGAGCACGGCCGCCACATGGCGCTCAAAAGGCTTAACCTCAACTGTAAAATTAAAATTCGCCAGTCTAAGCGCAGATAAGGTTAATAAACCTTATAAGGATAAAGCGGATTTAAGGTATTTTGAGAATGTAACAGCAAGTGCTGGCTATGGCTCACAAAACGATGAACAAGATTATTCTATAATCCCTGTCGGTAGAGATTTTATGGAACAAGTTTTAAAAATACCATTTAAAAACTATGATGTAATTAAGGTTTTTGGCGATAGTATGGAGCCGTTTGCACAAGATGGCGACGCCGTAGTAGTGGATTTGGATGCAGAGGTAAAAAATGGCGACATAGTTATAGCAAACATCGGCGGAGACGTATATATAAAGAAATTTTTGAGAGACACGATACACAAAGAAGTAAAATTAACATCGTTGAATAGCTTTTATCAAGATATTATTTTAAAGGGCGAGGAAATAAATCAGTTAAAAATAATTGGTAAGGTTAGATGTAAATTTAATATCAATATGAAAATATTTTAAAACATAAAAATAAACTTAAAATAATGATTAATAGTTTAAGCTATTTCTAAACAATATTTAAGATTAAAATAGTTTTTTATTGCATTTTTTACAATGATGATTAAAGATAAATCCATAAATACGCCAATTATTAGAATTAATCATCATTAAGTCTTGATTAATCATCATTTTTCTAAAAATTTGATGATTAATGCCTATATTTTTAAATTTTACCTATGCTTTTGACGGCAAACCTTAAGCGGTATATGCCCTTGATGCGTAAAATCTTGGGACGAATTTCGGGATGCTTTAAACGGCGTTTAAAGAGTGGTTATTTGGGCTTTTATGAGTATTTGTGATGTTAAATTTTTCCGCTTTTTTGGGACAAAACGGACGATTTGGGATTATAGGGATTTTTCTTGCAGCTGAATTTTTACATTACAACTGAGAGTGAAGCTTTTAAAAGTGCCTATTTTTCGCGCCTTCAAAAATCTCGCGCTAAAATTTCTCACTCTCATTTTCTATACCCCCTCACAAGATCGTTTGCCGCGCGGCGCTGATTCTAAAATTTGCTTCGTTGGCGACCTGATAGACCGCGGAAATGGTAGCTTTGGGGTCGTGCAGCTAGCGATGCAGCGATGCTACGCGGCTGTGATGGGCAATCACGAATACCGTCTTTTGCAACACAAGGACGCATTTTTACGTGGTGAAATGCCTAACGATCCGCGCTGGTTTTTCCTTAACGGCGGCGCGCAGACTTTTGCATCCTACGCAAAAGCCAGCCGCGCACAAAAGCTCGCGCATATAGAGTTTTTATCGAATTTACCGCTTTATTTGGAATTTGACGAGTTTAAAAACGCGCAAGGCAGGCGGCTCGTCGTATCGCACTCGGCGGCCGGGCGTATGTGGCCGCTACGTAATTCGGACGGCGATAGTGCGGCGGAGTTTAGGCAGCACGTGCTTTGCGGCAGAGGCGATTTTAGCCAAAACGATGGCGTCTTTAACGTCTACGGCCATACGCCAATCGCTGAGCCTGATATTGCTAAATTTAGCGCAAATATCGATACAGGCTGCGTCTATAAGCATAAATTCGGCCATCTTTGCGCGCTGGAGTTTCCGAGCATGCGGGTTTTTATGCAGGAAAATATCGAGGAGGGCGGGTGATTTTAGTCAAATTTGAGGCTAAATTTGACTAAAAATTGAAATTTTACTCGCCGAGACCCGCACCGCGAAAATGCTAAATTTGGGTTAATCAAATTTGACGCCATGTGTTTAAAACCATCTAAACAAAAACAATTGTTTGAATTCGTCTTACTTCTTTGTTAAAGGGGAAGGGGCTTAAATGGCGAAGTCGCTCCCCCTTTTTTTAATCCTCCTCCCCTCCCCTACGACGCTTTTAATGTGGCGACACAGCTTTTCTGACGCAAAGCGTCGCAAATATGATTCAAATTTGACGTTTTAAAGATGCGGGTCTCGGTGGGTCAAATTTGAAACCGAAATTTGCAAATTTGACTTCAAATTTGAGCAAAAAACGATAAGGCGAAGCATTTTTTCGTCAGACGAGGCAGCGGCGAGCGAGGCGATGGAGCGGACTGGCCGTCCGTGATCGAAGCCGACTGAGTCGGTAACGAAGTGTGGTGGAAAAAGACAAGCCGTCAAATTTAAAGCTTACGGATTTTGGCGATCTCGTCGCGCAATGCCGCCGCCTTCTCAAACTCCAACTGTGCCGCCGCTTCAAGCATCTGCTTTCTTAGCTCTTTAACTATTGCGGCTCGCTCGCTAGCTGGCATCTTCTCTAAATTTTTACCACGCTTGTAAATTTCACCATCATCTTCGACATGCAGGCTCTCTTCGATATTTCTGCTAGCAGAGTGCGGCGTTATGCCGTGAGCTTTGTTGTATTCATCTTGAAATTTACGCCTAGCTGTCGTCGTATCGATCGCCTCTTTCATCGAGTGCGTGATCTTTTTGGCAAACATTAGCACCTTGCCATTTACATTTCTAGCCGCGCGCCCCATCGTCTGTATAAGGCTTGTGGTCGAGCGCAAAAAGCCCTCTTTATCGGCATCCATGATCGCTATCAGGCTCACTTCAGGCAGGTCTAGCCCCTCACGGAGTAAATTTATACCTATTAGCATGTCAAATTCTCCGCTTCTAAGCCCTCTAATGATCTCATTTCTCTCGATCGCGTCGATATCTGAGTGCATATACTTAACTTTTACACCAAGCTCGATGTAGTAGCGACTTAGCTCCTCGGCCATCTTTTTAGTTAGCACCGTAACTAGCACGCGCTCACCTCTTGCGATGACTGCCTTTGCCTCGTCAAACAGCACCTCAACTTGATTGTCACTATCTTTTATCTCAATAAGCGGGTCAAGCAGCCCAGTAGGTCGCAAAATTTGCTCATAAACATGCCCCTGGCTGATGCCAAGCTCATATTCGTTTGGTGTGGCTGAGACAAAGAGAAATTTTGCCTTTTTGCTTATAAACTCGTCAAATTTAAGCGGCCTGTTATCAAGAGCTGATGGCAAGCGAAATCCATACTCCACAAGCACCTCTTTACGGCTCCTATCACCCGCGTACATGCCTCTAAACTGCGGCAAACTCACGTGGCTCTCATCAACGATGACCAGATAGTCTTTGCCGCTTATCTCAAAGTAGTCAAACATCGAGTATGGCGTCTCTCCGGGTTTTTGTCCGGTTAGGTGGCGCGCGTAGTTTTCGATACCTTTGCACATACCAGTGCTTGCCATCATCTCGAGGTCAAACTCCACCCTTTGCTTTAGCCTCTGCGCCTCGACTAGCTTGCCCTGCTCGTTAAACTCTTTTAAACGAAAATCTAGCTCCTCTTCGATCTCTTTCATAGCGATCTTTAGCCTATCAGCGCCCACGATGAACTGGCTGGTCGCATAAAGCGTAAATTTAGAGATATCCTTTAGCCTTTTGTTATCAAGTACGTCAAAATGATACATCGCATCGATCTCATCGCCAAAAAACTCAACCCTTAGCGCTTCGTCGTTGTAATAAGCCGGATAAATGTCCACCACATCGCCATTTACACGAAAGTCACCCCTATCAAAGTAGTTGTCATTGCGCTTGTAGCCCATATCTACTAGCTGCTCCAAAAGCTTTCTTTGGCTTATCTTCTCGCCCACACTAAGATATGCCACCATCCCTTTATACTCACTTGGATTACCAAGTCCGTAGTTTGCAGAGACTGAGGCGACGCAGACGACGTCGTCAAAGCTTAGCAAGCTAGCCGTCGCAGAAAGACGCAGGCGCTCAAGCTCCTCGTTTACTGAGCTATCCTTTTCTATATATAGGTCGCTTCTTGGGATGTAGGCCTCTGGCTGGTAGTAGTCATAGTAGCTTATGAAGTACTCGACGTGGTTTTTTGGGAAAAAGCCCTTAAATTCGCTGTAAAGCTGTGCAGCTAAGGATTTGTTATGCGTCATTATCAAAGTTGGCATATTTAGCTCACGTATGACGTTTGCCATGGTAAAGGTCTTGCCAGACCCTGTCACACCTAGAAGAGTTTGGTATTTATTGCCTGATTTTATGCTTTTTACTATCTCTTTTATCGCCCTTGCTTGATCGCTGCTTGGGCTAAATTTAGATGAAATTTCAAATTTACTCATTGATCGCCTTTAAATTTGGGTGAATTTTATAGCAAAGATAGTGCTTTGTCAAATGAGAATTTTAATAAGAATTTAGCCTCTGCGTGTTAGAATACGAGCCTAATTATTATTTTAAAGGAACTTTTATGTTTGAAGATAATGCGATCTTAACCACACTAAGTGATAAAGTAAATGACCTGATCACAAAATATGACGAACTTTGCAAAACGAACGAAGAGTTGCGTAACGAGATCGTAACTTTAAAAGCACAAAATGAGGCAAAAAGCAATCAAATCATGCGTTTAGAAGAGGATCTTGACAAGAAAAATACCGAAGCTGACGATGTAATGAGAAAAATCGAAGCTGTCCTTGGCAGATAAGCTTGGCTAAAATATGAAAAAAATTACGCTCACGATATCATCTCGCGACTACACGATCACGCTTGATGATGATTTTGCTAAATTCTTTGAAGATGACTGGCAAAATTTAATGGGCGGACGCCAATTTATCGAGCCAAAAGAGCTTTTAAACGCCTTTATAGAAAAATGTTATGAAAATTATGCTGTAATAAAGGCAGTAAAAAATTTAACTGGCAACGTTGATGAGATATTAAAGCGAGAAGAGAGATGAAAAGACGAGCTTACACCTTGCTTGAGCTGATATTTATAGTAGTTATACTAGGTATTTTAAGTACAGTCGCTATACCTAGGCTATTTTTTTCTAGAAGTGATGCTACTATCTCAAATGCCAAAACTCAACTTGCCGCTATTAGAAGCGGAATTTCACTAAAATACAATGACAATATCTTGCAAGCAAAGCCAGAATTTCCACAAAAACTAGACGATGGCGATCCAAGCAAACTCTTTAAAAATGTTATAAATATACCGATAAAAGATAGCGGCAGCAAAAATGGCTGGCACAAAATAAGCGATGACAAATACACATTTAGACTAGATGGCAAAGTAGCAAATTTCAAATACGACAAAAATACTGGTGATTTTGGTTGCAGTGATGAAAATGAAATTTGCAAATCACTTCAGTAATGCATTATTACATACTCGCATTTTATGGGCTAAATTTAGCCCCACTCACTTATGAAAGCGATCAAAAACTAGAAAAATTTCAAGGCGTAAAGGCTTCTTTAAAAGGCAAAATTCTTACTGCCTTTATCGTAAAAGAAACTGGCAAACCAGAGTTTAAAACAAGTAAAATTTTAGAAATTCTACCGATTAATCTAACCTCAATGCAAAGCGAATTGGCAATATTTATCTCAAAATATTACACATGCGAGCTTGGCGTCAGCCTAAATTTATTTGAACCAAATGACACTATTGCAGTAGATCAAATTTATGAAAATCAAAATTTTAATGTGGCACCCAAACTAAGCGAAAAACAGCAAGAGGCTTTGGAGTTTATAAATAAACGTAAAATTTCGCTCATATTTGGCGACACTGGAAGCGGAAAAAGCGAAATTTACATCGCTAAGATTAGAGAAATTTTAAACGTAGGCAGCCAAGCGCTATTTTTAATGCCTGAAATTTCACTCACGCCACAAATGCAAAAACGCCTTGAGAGCTTCTTTGGCGAGGCAGTAGCAGTCTGGCACTCAAAGATCACGCCAAAGAAAAAAGAGCAAATTTTAAAAGATATAAAAAGTGGAAAAGTTAGGCTCGTTGCAGGTGCGAGATCGGCTTTATTTTTACCACTTGAGAGGCTAAAACTCATCATCATCGACGAAGAACACGACGATAGCTATAAAAATACAGGCTCAAAGCCACACTACAACGCAAGAGATCTTGCCCTCTTTCTAACTAGCAAATTTGACCTGCAAGTGGTGCTTGGAAGTGCCACGCCAAGCCTTACTAGCTTTTACAAGCAGGAGCATTTTCGCTTAAAAGGGACATATTTTGATTCGCAAAAAAATTACATTTTCGATGAGAGCGAGACTGGAATTAGTGAAATTTTAAAAGATGAAATTTCAAAAACACTCGCAAATAAAAAGCAAGCTGTCATCTGTCTGCCAACAAGGGCAAATTTTAAGTATCTAGTCTGCAAAAACTGCGGTGAAACGCTAAAGTGTCCTTTTTGCAGCATCGGTATGAGCTATTACAAAAAACAAAACGTGCTAAAGTGTCAATACTGCGAGCATAAAATGGCCGTGCCAAAAATTTGTCACCAGTGTGGTAGCGAGATGATAGAGGCCAAAAAGATCGGTACTAGCGAGCTACTTGAAAGGCTGCAGGCTGAGTTTGCAAACGCTAGGATCGCTAAATTTGATAGAGATGAAATAACGACGCAAAACAAGCTCGTAAAGGCTTTGAAGGAATTTAACGACGGCAAGATAGATATCTTGCTTGGTACACAAATGCTAAGCAAAGGGCATGATTATCACAACGTAGAGCTTGCTGTCATCATGGGATTTGACGAGCTTTTAAATTTTCCTGATTATAAAGCCAGGGAGCGAACGCTCGCTCTTGCCATGCAAGTAGCTGGAAGAGCTGGTAGAAACGGGTTTGGCAGAGTTATCATTCAAAGCAAACAAAGAGAATTTTTTGAGAGCTACATCAGTGATTATGACGCATTTTTAAAAGATGAGATTGGCTACCGAGAGGGGCTTTATCCGCCATTTACCAGGCTTCTTCGCATTATCATCTCACATAAAGATGAACACATAGTAAAAAATACGATGAATGAATTTGTGCAAAGAATAGAACCTTTAAGAAGCGATGAACTTGAGATCATAGGATACGGAAAGTGCCAGATAGAGTATCTTGGAAGCAAATTTAGATATGAAATTTTACTCCGCTCAAACTCTCATATACCTCTTTTAAAAGCTGCAAACCTCTGCAAAAGCGAACTTAGCGATATTGATATAGACCCGGTAAATTTTAGTTAAAAATGCTAGTCTAAAAACTATCCAACAAAGATATGGCAAATTTTATAGATAAACCTAAGGCTTATGAAAGCATTATGAAATTTGATAAGTTGGCTATAAAGAGTAAGTAAAATTTTAGAAACTACATCCAATAAAAATACTAATTTTTATAAACTATTAAAAATAAATTTTCAAGCCTTTTAAAAGCCATTTTTCTTTATAATCCCCAATAAAAATTTAAAGGCAAAATTTTGCAACGATACCCAACAAAACAAATAAAAATTCGCGATGTTTTAATAGGTGGCGACGCGCCAATATCCGTGCAATCAATGACATTTTCAAAGACAAAGGACGTAAAAGGCACGCTTGAGCAGATACAAAGGCTATATTTTGCCGGCTGTGATATCGTACGTTGCGCAGTTTTTGACAAAGAGGACGCCAGCGCGCTAAAACAGATAGTTGCAGGCTCACCTATTCCAGTCGTTGCAGACATTCATTTTAACCACACCTATGCACTCATCGTTAGCGAATTTGTCGATGCTATTCGCATAAATCCTGGCAACATCGGCTCAGCCAAAAATATAAAAGCGGTCGTTGATGCCTGCAAACAGCGAAATTTACCTATCCGAATAGGTGTAAATTCTGGCTCGCTTGAAAAGCAGTTTGAGGATCGCTACGGCCGCACAGTTGAGGCGATGGTGGAGAGTGCTATGTATAACATCAAGCTTCTTGAGGATTTTGACTTTACGGACATTAAAATTTCGCTCAAATCAAGCGACGTCGAGCGCACGATGCAAGCTTATAGAGCGCTTCGCCCAAAGACAAACTATCCATTTCACCTTGGCGTTACTGAGGCTGGTACCACTTTTCACGCCACTATCAAGTCCGCGATCGCTCTTGGTGGGCTTTTGCTTGAAGGCATCGGCGATACGATGAGAGTTAGCATAACAGGTGAGTTAGAAGAGGAGATCAAGGTCGCAAAGGCGATCTTAAAAGATAGTGGCCGTCAAAAAGAGGGGTTAAACATCATCTCATGCCCAACTTGTGGGCGTTTGCAAGCTGATCTAATGGCAGCAGTAAAGCTCGTAGAAGAAAAAACAAAAGGTATAAAAGAGCCGCTAAACGTTTCAGTCATGGGCTGCGTGGTAAATGCGATCGGCGAGGCAAAGGGCGCAGATGTTGCCATAGCATTTGGAAAAGGCAATGGCATGATAATGCGTCACGGCGAAGTGGTCGCAAGGCTGCCTGAGAGCGAGCTTGTAGATAGATTTTTACAAGAGATCGACGATGAGATAAAAAGTAGAGACTAAAGGAAAAGTTGTGGCAAAGCAAAGAGTTAACGAGATAGAATTTACCAACCTTTACGACATTGATATGGAGCGAGCTATACTAAGCTCCATTTTGCAAAACAACGATATTTTAGGTGAAATTTTTGACATTATTAAGGCAAAGGATTTTTATCTAAAAGGGCATTCGCAAATATATGATGCAATGGTGGCATGCCTAAATAGCGATGATCCCATAACTATGCCATTTTTAAAAAATAGACTTGGCGAAAAATACGACGAAGAGCTAATACTAGATATTTTAGGCACAAACTCTCTAATAGACATTCAAAAATACGCAAACGAACTAAGAGAAAAATCTATAAAAAGAAGTCTTGTAAAGATCGCTCACAATATACCAAGCAAAGTAAATGAAGACAAGCCAAGCCGCGATATGGTCGATGATCTTAGCCAGGAATTTTACTCTTTGATAGAAGGTGGAAGCACTGGAGTTATAAAAGAAGGCAAAGAGATCATCATGAAAATGATGGATCATATTAATGCTCAGGCCTTGCTTGGTGAAAAAGATATCGTTGGACTTGATACTGGATTTAAAAAGCTAAATGAGATGATAAAGGGCTTTAAAAATGGAGACCTCATCATCGTCGCAGCTCGTCCAGGTATGGGAAAAACGACACTTTGTTTAAATTTTATGAGTCAGGTTTTAAGAAATAATGCCGGAGTTGTTTTTTTCTCGCTCGAGATGCCGGCTGAGCAGATAATGATGAGAATGCTAGCAAGCAAGACCTCTATCCCGCTTCAAGACATAATGACTGCAAAGATGGATGATGAAGCGTTGGCTAGATTTAGCGATGCTTGTGAGGAGTTTGCTGCTAGCAAGCTTTTTGTACATGATAGCGGCTATGTAAATATCCATCAAGTAAGAACGCAAATGCGAAAACTAAAGGCTATGCATCCTGAAATTTCACTTTGCGTGATCGATTACATCGGTCTTATGATGAGTACAAATAACTACGCTGATCGTCACGTCCAAATAGCTGAAATTTCTCGTGGTCTTAAACTACTGGCACGTGAGCTAGATATGCCAATCATCGCTCTTTCTCAGCTAAACAGAAGCCTTGAGTCTCGCGCAAATAAACGCCCTATGCTAAGCGATCTAAGAGAGTCAGGTGCGATCGAGCAAGATGCTGACATCATTCTTTTTGTTTATAGAGATGAGTTTTATCTAGAACAAGAAGAAAAAGAGAAAGAAAAACGCGCAAGTGCCGAGGGCAAAGAGTACAAGAGTAATCATGTCTTTAATAAGCTTCAAGAAAAGGCTGAGATCATAGTTGGCAAAAATAGAAACGGCGAAACTGGCTCAGTTGATGTGCTCTTTCAAAAGCAACACTCAAGGTTTGAAGATATGTCTGCAATGCCAGTATCTGATGTTTCATTTGAAGGCTGATGCGTTTTAAAGCTTTAAAAAATAGAGAAATTTTTACTATATTTTGCCTGTTTTGCCTTTGTATTTTTTCTATAAATTTGGCTATTAGCTATCATAAATATCAAATTTTTATGGACAAAGGCGAACAAGAGCTAACAGCAACCGTGATTTCTAACTACGAAAAGCTTGGGGATGACGGCAAGAAAAGGCAAATTTTAAAGCTTAAAACTGATGAGTTTTCATTTTATACGCTTGGAGCTAAAACAGATGACTTTAAAGCTGGAGATAGTATATTTCTAAGCGTCATAAATTTAGACGTTAGTTTTAAAAACTATCTTGCTTCCTCCTTTTACATGCCTAGCTTTTCACGCGAAAAACTACCACAAAAAGCCACGCAAAATATCAACCAAAAACTACAATCACTCATCTACGCCCAGCATGAAAATAGTAAAATTTCACAGCTCTACTCTGCTCTATTTTTAGGCACAAGTATTGACGGCGAGCTAAGAGATGATGTCTCGCACCTTGGTATAGCGCATCTTATAGCCATAAGTGGCTATCATTTAGGTTTTATAAGCGCAGTTATATTTTTTGTATTTAGGCCGCTTTTAAAAATTTTATATGCGAGATTTTTACCTTTTAGAAACTACAACTTTGATCTAGCCATTATCGTTTTTATAGTCTTGTCATTTTACTTTTTTATAATAGGCTTTATACCAAGCTTTTTGCGAGCGTTCTTAATGAGTATTTTAGGATTTTATTGCACGTTAAAAGGCGTCAAAATTTTAAACTTCAAGACACTTTTTATAGTAGCGCTTGTTAGCTTGTCGCTCTTTCCACAGCTACTTTTTAGCGTAGGTTTTTACTTTTCACTCATGGGCGTTTTTTACATATTTTTATATTTTAAACACCTAAAAGATAAATTTTCGCCCTTCATTCATCTTATACTTTTAAATTTATATGTTTGCTTTGCAATGGAAATTTGCGTGCTTTATTTCTTTCCACTCATTAGCTTACAGCAGCTTAGCGTCCTTGCTATCAACTACATCTTTAGCATTTTTTATCCATTAAGCGCCGCACTTCATATCGCTTCGTATGGCGACATCTTTGATGGATTGCTAAATAATGTTTTAAATTTTAGACTAAGCTCGACTAAAATTTTCGTGCCAGCCATTATTTTTATATTTTATAATATCGCTTCACTTCTAGCTATAAAATTTAGATCAATATTCTACATTTTGCCACTATTTGGACTTCTGTGTTTTGCTATTGCCAGCTATAAAATTTACGCCTAAGCGATCTTCATACCATAAAATTTCATTATCTTGTTGTGAATTATCAAAGATATATACATTATAACAGCGCCTAAAATTAGCCTAGTTAAATCTGTATCCTTTTGCCAAAAGACTAAATTTACGATGATAGCAGCTGGAATGAGAGCATTATTCATGATAGCAAGTACGCCACTATCGACCTCGCAAGCCCCTTTGTTCCACATAAAATATCCAACTCCACTAGCGACTATGCCAAGCCAGAGAAGCACTAAAATTTGCGTTGAAGTAAGTGAAAATTTGGCTGGATTGCCAAGAGTAAGAAGCGCAACGATAGCTACAAAAAATGCCCCAAAGTGAAAGTAGCCAAAGACATTTTTTTGGTCCACGTCAAATTTTTCTAAAAGTGCCTTATATGCACTCTGCCCTGCTCCAAAGCAGATATTTGCCGCTTGCACTAGCAAAAAACCCTTTAATACACCATCGTTTATAGCGCCATATTTTATAACCAAAGCTCCAAAAACCGCAACGCCAACGCTAAATAGATAAAGTGGCCTAAATTTAAAGCTAAATGCGTCGTATATGAGCGTCACATAAAACGGCGTAAAAATGGTAAAAAGTGCGACTTCTGGCACGCTTAAATACAAAAATGAATTGTAATAAAATAGATACATAAGTCCTATTTGCACCGCTCCGATCGCCATAATGCCAAATGCTAGCTTTGGGCTGATACCACGAAATTTTGTAAATGGTAAAAAGACTAAGCTCGCAAGCGCAACCCGAATAAAAACAGCCAAATAGCTATCAACCTTGCCAGCTAAAAACTCACCTATCAAACTAAAGCTAAAAGCCCACAAAATGGTTACAAAGATCAGTTTATTCAATTATCACCTCATTTATTTTTCTTGCACATTCAAAAAAATACTCAAGCTTGTTTAGCTCAAGTAAATCACCATCAAGTATGAAATTTGCCCTATCGCTAAAATTTTTCTCACTCACAAATAGAAATTCTTCATATTTTATCTCGCCATCAAGATAACCATTTAGCAGATCAATAAAATCACTATCAAGCTTATCTTGCTTCAAATCTTGCAAATTTAACTTTGCGCTTAAGCCTTTGATCGTGCTTTCTAGCTCTTTTAGGCGAGTGATTATCCTATTTTCTTCATCGCTTAGATCAAGTGCCGCCTTTTGCTCTTCAATGCGTTTAACTTGACTTTGCTTACTAAGACTTAAGCTATCAGGCAGCTTCCACTCAAACTCCACTCTAGGCTTGTTCGCATCAGCGTAAGCGCCTATCATCTGCGAAGTCGTCCTCTCACCTTTTTTAAAGCTGTTATTATTCACACTTTGCGTATCTTTTAAGTAAATTTTTGGAGCAAATTTACTCTTTTGCTTCTCATTTTCTTGCTCTTTTATAAATTTTTCTTGCTCCATTGCCCCAATTTTTGCGCTTATATCATCTTTACTAAAATCAGGCATCATTATCTTTGAGCCAGCATTAAAGCCGATCTCGCCGTTTGAGAGCAAATTTATCCTTGAGTTTAGCTCGGCTAGCTTAAGCCCAAGCTCGTCTAGTTCGGCTCTTTTTTTATCAAGAGTAAAATTTATCGCATCAAATTCGCTCTTATCTATCTCGCCATACTCAAACCAAAACTCATTTTCAGCCGCAGCCTTAGCAAAGCTATTGACAAATTTTGTCTCTAAATTTATAAGTGAATTTAGGGCAACGGCGTTAAAATAGACCTTTGCGACCTGAAAAGCAGTGAGATTCATCAGCTCTTCATCTTTGTAAATTTTCTCCACGCCCTTGTGGTCTAAAATTTTATCAGCAGCCTCGCTCGCACCGCCGTCAAAGATAAGATACTCAACCTTTGCCGTGATCGATCCTGCCTTTGTCATATATCCGCCCTTTATCTCGTCAGGCACAAAGGTATATCTGCCATCAAGGGATAAATTTAGCTTTTTACTCTTATTTTTATTTATATATTCATTTTTATTAAATTCTTTTAAACTCTCAAGCCTTGCACTTTGCGCTAGAGCGATGATCTCTAGTAAATTTCCAGCCCAAAGAGGCAAAGCAAAGAGCAAAACTGTTAAAATTTTCTTCAAATTCTCTCCCTTTCATAAAATTTTCTTATAAATTTATCAAGATTATAGACCCAAGCAAAGAGCACTGGCACGACAAGCAAGCTTAGCAAGGTCGAGCTAATGAGCCCAAAGATGATGCTTATAGCCATAGGTGAGTTTGCCTCAAAGCCAGCTCCTCTGCTAAGTGCAAGCGGCAGCATAGCAAATATCATGGCAAAAGTGGTCATCAAAACAGCCCTTAAACGCTTTTTTGCAGCCATTTTTACAGCTTCGTTTGCCTCCATGCCACTATTTGCAAAGTGGTTTGCAAAATCAACGACTAAGATGGCGTTTTTGCCGACCATACCAAAGAGCAAGATGACGCCAACCATGACAAATAGGCTAAATGGATTGCCGCTTATAAAAAGTCCGATCACGACGCCACAAAAGGCAAGCGGCATGGCAAGCATGATAAGAAATGGTAGCAAAAAGCTCTCATAAAGTGCAGCTAGCACCATGTAAATAAGCACCGCACTCGCACTCACCGTAAATATAAAAGAAGCGTTTGTATCGTCCATCAGCTCGACAAATCCAAGAAATTTATACTTGAAATTTGCTGGCAAAATTTCATCAAGTTTCTTTGAAATTTCATTTGCCACGCTATTTAGCGGCGCGTTATTTTTGGTATTTGCTAGGAATTTTATCTCATCAGCTCTATTAAACCTCGAAATACTAGCTGGCTTTTGCTCAAAACTAATCGTCGCCACGTCACCAAGTGTGACAAAAAAGCCCTCTTTGCTTCTTATCTTAGTCTTTAAAATATCATTTGTATCGCTTCTAAATTTATCATCAAGACGCATGTAAAGCTCATACTCTTTGCCATTTTCGTTTTCAAAAACAGAGACCTCGTTCTGGCTAAAAGCGCTATAAACGGTGCTTGCAACGCTGGCTTTGTCTAAATTTAGCCTCTTTGCCTTATCTTCATCTATAGAAATTTGCACGCGTTTTAGCAGATCTTCTTCGGGCGAATTTACGTCCGTTGCGTCATTTATCTCTTTTAGCATCTTGCTGATCTTTGGCACAAATTTCTCTAGCTCTTTACCATTTTCAGAGGTGATAGTAAGCTTAACTGGCTGTACATCGCCACCTTCAACCACTGGCAGATCAGCCACGATGACGCTCATATTGTCACTTTTTAGCTTGTCACGAAAACTTTGCATGATGGCATTTTGCCGCTCGTGATTGGCCCTATCTTTTAGCTCCTTTAGCCTAACGTAAGCTTTTACAAGATATGGCTGCTTGGCGTCTGTGTAGCCAAGGATGAAGTAGGCGTAAGCTACCTGAGGATCGGCGTTTATGAGTGAAATTTTATCTTTTAGCTTCTCTTTGCTAGCTTGCAGGCTAAGTGAGGGATCGAGCTTAAAGTAGATGTTAAACTCCGAGTTATCCTCGCTTGGCATGAAGTCGCCTCCTACAAATTTAGCCAGTCCAAATGAGCAAACAACGATCACAAACGTTATGGCTAAAAATATGAACTTAAATTTAAGCGCTAAAGCTAAAATTTTCTCATAGCCATTTTCAAGTGCTTCAAAAAATGGCTCGCTCTTTAGAAAAAAGCCGCTTTGTTTGGCATTTACAAACCTAGCACTAAGCGTTGGCACAAGAAATATGCTCACAAAAAATGAGATGACGATGCCAGCTGCCACGCTCATCGCAAATGAGTTAAAGTACTTGCCAACGATGCCGCTCATAAAGGCGATAGGCACGAAGACGCAAAGCAGCACGAGCGAGATCGCAAAGACACTAAATGCTATCTCTTTTATGCCTGCAAAGCTTGCCTTTAGGGCGTTTGGCTCATCTTTTAGCTTGCTAGCGATATTTTCAGTGACAACTATCGCATCATCGATGAAGATGCCGATGCCAAGCGTTAGCGCTATGAGGCTTAGGCGGTTTATGTCGTAGCCTAGGGCATTTATGATGAAAAATGTCGCCACGATGCTAGTTGGTATCGCTACGACTGAGATGATGGTGATCGAGAAATTTCTTAAAAACAGATATACGATCACGATGGTTAGCAAGACGCCAAGGATCATGTCAAAGGCGGTTTGATCGATGTGCTTTTGTATCACTTCACTCTTATCGTAGGCTATTTTTACGTCGTATTCGCTACCAAGCAGGCTTTTAAACTGATCTAGCTTTGACTTAGCTAGAGCGATCACGGTTAGAGCGTTTGCGTCTGGGGCTAGCTCAAGGCCCAGCAAGACGCCACTTTTTTTATCCATTATCGCTGCTTCGTTTGCGTCTTTATAAGCAAGATCAACGCTTGCGATATCTTTTAAAAAGACCCCTTGTTTGATCGTTAAATTTCTTATCTCATCTATGCTTTTGGCGCTAAAATTTGACTTGATCGCCATTTGGATCTGCTCATTTTCTATCTTGCCAAGTGGTGCTTTTAAATTTTCAACCTTTATCAAATTTGCCACTTCATTTGCACTAAGGGCGTTTTTATCTAGCTTAAATCTATCGAGTAAAATTTTCACCGCTGGCTCTAAAAAGCCATTTGTCTTGACCTTTGAAACGCCGCTTATGCGCTCTAAAAATGGCTTTGCCACGTCATCGATCTCTTGCATTAGCTTAGTTTCATTGCCATCAAGCCTTGTGATAAAGAGACTAAAGACAGATGACGAGAGCCCATTTAGCTTTTCTATCTCGTAGTTTGCGCTAAGTCTTGCCTTTTGCATCTTGTCGCGAACGTCATTTGTGGCACTCTCTAGGTCTTTATTTAGCTCAAATTCGATGCTAACCACACTTAGGTTATCAAAGCTTGTTGAGTAAATTTTCTTGATACCTTCAATGCTTGAAATTTCATCTTCGATCTTTTGCGTGATCTTAGTTTTTATATAGTTCATATCGCCGTTTGCGTAAGTCGTGATCTTTACTATTGGGATATTTACTTGTGGGTATAAATTTACGTTCATCGTCTTTAGAGAATAAATTCCAAAGACAACAAGGCTTAAAAAAACCATTAATGTAGTTATAGGGCGGTTGATGGCTGTTTTTATCATTTTCTTTTACTAACTAGCACTCTGCCTTGACCAAACATGCCAGGCTTTAGCCAGCTGTCATAAGCCTCGGCGTAAAATTTTCTAGTCTCTCGCTTGATCTCTGGATAGATAAGCGCGATTTTTACCTCTTTTTCATCGCTTGCTGCATCAAGTTTAAATTTAAATGTATCACCAACTTTTACCAAATCTACATATTTTTCGTCGATTGCTATTAAAATTTTTGCCTCATTTGAATTTAAAACAAAAGCTGGACTAAGCGGCGAAACACCCTCTCCAAGCTCAATGTTTTTACTAGCGATAATGCCATCAAATGGAGCTTTTAAAACAGCTTTTCTAAGGCGATCTTGCGCATTTAAAATAGCGATTTGTGCACTTTGAACCCGAAGTATCGCTTCGTCAAATTTATACTTTACTTCGTCAAATTCTTGCTTTGAAGTGACATCCCTTACTTGAGTAAATTTGTTTAAAGTATTTTTTGCAAATTCACTAGCATTTTTTGCCAGCTCAAGATCATTTTTTGCCTTTTTAAGAGCGATTTCTAAGCTACTTTGATCAAGAATGGCTAGCACGTCGCCTTTTTTAACATGACTTGAAACATCTACAAAAATTTTATCCACCTTGCCACTGCTCTCAAATGCGAGCTTTGAGCTTTGCTTGGCATAGACTTCAAAGTCGGCAAAAATTTCCTCACTAGCAAATGAAAAAATGCCAAGTATCATTAAAATTATCAGCTTTTTCAATCCCTAATCCTCTCTAAAATCGGCTCGCCATTCTCAAAAAAGAACTCCGCTTTTTTGATCTCAAGCTCATCTTTCGCCCCTTCAAAAAGGCTAATGGCATCAAATTTTTGAGAAAGCGCCTCAAGCAGGTCGCTATATCCCAAAAGTCCGGAGTTATACTTCTCATAGCTAGCTTTTAATGCCAAATCGCTTGCTTTTACATATTCGTTTAGTGAAGCGATTTTTGAAGCAAGCACCACGATTTCACTTTGCAAATTTTTAAGCTTTGTCTCATTTTCACGCTTTTTATACTCCACATTTAGCCTTGCCTCATCAAGTGCGATCTTTTGAGCCTGACTCATCTTGCTAGTGGCAAAAAAATCAAAAATTTTCCATTTAAAAGCGATACCAAATTTATTACCGTGAGTATCTTCTTTTAAGTATTTATCCACGTATGAGCGGTAAGAACTAAGCCTGCCTAGATCGATATCGTAATTATTTTTATAAAATCCATATGTGTCATAAAGCAAAATTTGAGGCAAAAAGCCAGCTCTTGTCTCGCTAAGCTTGGCCTCGCCTAAAAATATATCTTGGCTTAGTCTATCAAGCTCGGCATTCTTTGAAGCTAAATTTGAGCTAATATCAGCCATCTTTGCTCCAGCTACTGGCAAAATTTTCTCACCAGTTAGCAAATTTATCTCATTTAAGATTTGCTCCATTTTGTTTTTGTATTCAAGCTGCGTGCTATTAGCTAAGTAATATTTAGCCCTTACATTTTCAAGTTCATCTTTTGCGGCAAGGCCTGCAATGTTTGCCTTTTCAAGCTTATCCAAAACGCCTTTTAAAAAATTTGCTTGAGCCTGTTTGGCTGTGATTATATTTTCAAGCGCAGCTGCGTTAAAGTATAAATTTACAGCCTTAAGTGCAAGATAGTTTTTGGCTTCATCACTAGCGATCATAGCTTTGTTTTTTAAAAGCTGGTTCATCTTTAGCCTAGCCTCTCTCGCTCCGCCATCATAAAGTAAAAAATCTATCCTAGCTAGCACACCGGCTGACTCTTTAGCGACTACACTTGGAAAGGTGCTTGCATTTTTGCCGTATGAGCCCTCTAAGCTAAGGCTTGGCATATATGAGCTTAATGTGGCTTCATCGTTTAAATTTGCTCTTTTTAACTCAAGCTCTTTGATCTTTGAAATTTCATTTTGCGTTGCTTTGTTTGCGATCACGCTTAAATTTGAACCAAGCAAAAATACCGGCAAAAAAATGAATAAAAATTTTTTCATTAGTGAAAGCTTTTTACAAGATTTCCTATTAGTAAATTCCAGCCATCAACAAGCACGAATATGAGCAGTTTAAATGGTAGTGAGATCATGACAGGAGGAAGCATCATCATACCCATAGCCATTAGCACTGAGCTTACGACCATGTCGATGACAAGAAATGGCAAATAGAGCAAAAACGCTATCTCAAAAGATGTCTTTAGCTCACTTATCATAAAAGCTGACATTGCGATACTTAGCGGTATCTCTTCAATATTTGCTGGATTTTGTAAATTTCTAATCCTAAAGAAAAGCGCAAGGTCTTTTTCTCTTGTATTTTTTACCATAAATTCTTTAAATGGCTTTAAGCTCTTATCAAGCATCTCCTCATAGCCTATCTGCTCAGCTATATAAGGCTTTATGCCATCATTATAGCTTCTTTGCCCAACTGGCTCCATGATAAAAAATGTAAGAACCATCGCAAGCGAGATGAGTACTGTTGAAGGTGGAACTTGTTGCGTACCCATGGCTTGGCGCAAAAATGAAAATACGATAACAAGCCTTAAAAAACTTGTCATCATAAAAATGAGCGAAGGAGCAAGTGCAAGTGCAGTGAGGATTAGTAAAACATTTAGAGAATTTACAAGCTGCTCGGCATTTGTTGGAGAATTTAGACTTAAATTTATAGTTGGTAGCGCAGGATCAGCCCCAAAAACCGTGCAAAGTAAAACCGCTAAAGCAAGCAGTGCTTTCACGACTAATTCCTCATATCAAGGATACTTTTCTTAGTAGCCTCTTTATTTTTTGGCTCAAGCGATATGAAGTGAATTTCTACTCTATTATTCTTAGCTCTGCCATCTTCTGTGCTGTTGCTAGCGATCGGATCAAACGAAGCTTTGCCAGAAGCTATTATTCTATTTTGTGGTACACCATCGTTAATTAGCTCTTCAACCACACTTAAAGCCCTTGCAGTTGAGAGCTGCCAGTTATTTTTATAAGCTGAGTCTTTGCTTGGTTCTATATTATCTGTATGGCCGATAATATCGGCTTTTACATCATTAGGCATTTTTGCCACAATCATGCCTATTCGTTTTAAAAATAGCTTCGCATCTTCACCAGAAATTTCAGCACTATCTTTATCAAAAAGCATAGCTGCTGGAAGCCTTATGATAAAGCCATCTTCGCTCTCTTCCATAGTGATCTCAGGTGCCCCACTAGCAGCTAGTAGCTCATTTATCTTTTTAACGTTCATATTTAGCTCACTTTGTGAGCCCTTTTGCTTGCTTATCTTTTTTGCACGAGTATTTTCTGGATCTGTCTCTTTTTCTATCTGATTTTCAGGTCTAGCGCCACCTTCAAGCACACTTAAAGCACCAGCTAGTGAGCCAACGGCAGCCTCCATCTTTTTAGCATCCATTGTCGCCATAGAAAGCAATAAAACGAAAAAACAAAGCAAAAGTGACATGAGGTCGCCAAAAGCAGCTAACCACTCAGGCATACATTTTGGACACTCTTCTGGTTTTATTAACTTACCCATTATTCAAACTGACTTTTTCTATCTTTTGGTGGTAAAAATGCTAAGAGTTTAGCTTCAAGCGTTCTTGGATTATCACCTGCTTGTATCGACATGATTCCCTCAAGTACGACTTGTTTTTCAAGTGCTTCATCAGCATCGCGAATAGAGAGGATGTTTGCCACAGGCGCACCTATGATGTTACCTATCATCGCACCATAAAGCGTCGTAAGCAAGGCAACCGCCATTGATGGACCGATCGCACTAGGATCTGACATGTTAAGAAGCATCGCAACAAGACCAATGAGCGTACCGATCATACCCATAGCACCCGCAAAACCGCCAACTTGCTCAAAAATTTTAATATTATTTGAATGTCTTGTACTAGTTTGATCGATATCGATCTCCAAAAGCGCTCTTATCGCATCTGGCTCATTGCCATCGACCGCCATTGAGAGGCCTCTTTTTAAAAACTGATTTGTCTCATTATTTACTTCGCTTTCGAGCGATAAGATACCATCACGTCTAGCTTTAGTTGAATAATCAACTATTTTTTTTATAGTCTCAGGTAAATTTACTACGACTGATGGCTTAACAGCAATACCATAAAATTTACCAATTCCTTTAAGCGTCTCCATCTTGAAGCCAACCATCATAACGCCGATAGTACCACCAAAAACGATCATCACAGAAGGAATATCGATGTATGGTCCTATACCAACGCCTATCGCCATTGATCCAAACAAAAGCACCAGGGTCAAAACCCAGCCGACGACGGTTCCTAAATCCATTTAAACTCGCTTTATTTATAAATTCTTAAGAATTGCTATTTTATTAGCTTTTTGTTGAAACAATCGTTAAATTAAAAAAAATGTTTGCCATTTTTTGCTACAATCTGCGAAATTTTTAACGTTAAAAGGCTTAAAAATGAACAATACTTCAATCATAATTTTAGCGGCTGGTCTTGGCACCAGAATGAAATCAAAACGTCCAAAAGTCCTATTTGAACTTTGCGGTGAGCCAATGATCATTCACATCTTAAAGCAAGCTTATGCGATCACAAATGACGTTAGTGTCGTGCTTCACTACGAAAAAGAGTTAATTAGCAAAAAGATAAAAGAAATTTTTCCTCAAACTAAAATTTTTGAGCAAGATCTAGCAAATTTCCCAGGCACTGCTGGAGCGATAAAAAGCGTAAATTTAAGCGGCGAAAAGGTGCTTGTAACTTGTGGCGATATGCCTCTTGTAAAATCAACCGATCTAATGCGTCTAGCAAATGCTGAAGCTGACGTGGTTATGAGCTCATTTGAAGCAGCAAATCCTTTTGGCTACGGCAGAGTTATCATAAAAAACGGCAAAGTTGAGGCCATCGTCGAGCAAAAAGATGCGAGCGAAGCGCAACTTGCCATAAAAAGCGTAAATGCTGGCTGCTACTGCTTTAAACGCGAGGCACTAGAGCAAATTTTACCGCTCATAAGCAACCAAAACGCGCAAAAAGAGTACTATTTAACGGACGCCATAAAAATAGCAAATGAAAAGGGCTTAAAGTGCGTTGCAGTAAATGTTAATGAGCAAAATTTTATGGGCATAAATGATAAATTTCAGCTAAGCATCGCTGAAAAAATCATGCAAGATGAGATCAAACAAAATTTGATGAAAGCTGGCGTTTTGATGCGCATGCCTGAGAGCATTTTCATAGACAGCAGGGCTAAATTTGAAGGCGAGTGCGTGCTAGAAGAAAACGTCAGTATCCTTGGCGAGTGCGTCATCACCGAGAGCATCATCAAAAGCTCATCAGTGATAGAAAGCAGCGTCATCAAAAACTCAGACATCGGCCCACTAGCTCACATCAGGCCAAATTCTGAAATTTCTGACACGCATATAGGAAATTTTGTCGAGGTTAAAAAGGGCGTTCTTAGCGGCGTAAAAGCTGGACATTTGAGCTATCTTGGCGACTGCGAGATAGAAAGTGGCACAAACATCGGGTGTGGCACAATCACGTGCAACTACGACGGCAAAGCAAAACACAAAACAAAGATCGGCAAAAACGTCTTTGTTGGCTCAGATACGCAGCTAGTTGCCCCTGTAAATATTGCTGATAATGTCATCATCGCAGCAGGTAGCACCATCACAAAAGATGTTGAGAGTGGAGCGCTAGCGATTAGCAGAGCTAGACAAGAGAACAAAAGCGGCTTTTTTGAGAAATTCTTTGGCAAAGATGATGTTAAAAAATAAGAAAATTTTACTTGCCGTTTGCGGCAGTATCGCCTTTTATAAGGCATTCGAAATTTTATCGCTACTTAAAAAGCAAGGCGCTGATGTTTATGTGGCTTTAAGTGATGGAGCGCTTGAATTTTGTAGTGTAAGCGGCTTTGAAGCGCTAAGTGAGCATAAAATTTTAAGCTCACAAACGCAAAACTGGCAAGATGGTGTAAATCACATATCCTACTCTAAAATGGATCTAGTTCTCATCGCTCCAGCCTCTGTAAATACGATAAATAAGCTAGCAGCTGGCATCTGTGACAATGTCTTTATGCAAACGCTAATCGCCGCCTCGCACGTACCTTTGGTTGTCGCACTAGCTGCAAATAACAATATGATAGAGCACTTCACTACGCAAAACTCGCTTGAAATTTTAAAGAAAAACGGCGCTTTAATAGTTGAGCCGGTTCTTAAAACTCTAGCTTGCGGAGATGTTGGCAAGGGTGGTCTTGCAAGCCCTGAAGTAATAGTTGAAGCGGCGATAAAAAAGCTTAACAAGCCTCTTTTTGCAGGTAAAAAAGTAGTGATCACTGGTGGCGCAACGACTGAAAAGATAGATGATGTTAGAGCCATTACAAATTTCTCAAGTGGCAAGATGGCAAGAGCCTTGGCTAGAGCCTTTTTCTACGCAGGTACGGAGGTAAAACTGCTTGCTAGCTTTGAAACTAGTAACGAGCCGTTTGAGTGCCTTAAATTTAGCTCAAGCAGTGAGCTTTTAGAGCTTTGCAAGAGCGAGTGTGAGAGTGCAAATTTGCTTGTAATGTGTGCTGCAGTGAGTGATTTTGTACCGACAAAAATTGATGGCAAGATAAAAAAAGAGGACATTGGCGAAATTTTAAGCTTAAGTCTAAAGAGAAATGTCGATATTTTGCAAAGCTTAAAAGAGTTTAAATGTAAAAAGATCGGCTTTAAGCTTGAAATCTCAAGTGAGAACGCACACAAAAATGCCAGAGCAATGCTAGAGCAAAAGGGGCTTGACGCAGTTTGCCTAAATATCTTGGGTGAGAAAAATGGCTTTGCAAGCGAGCAAAATGAGGTAAATTTCATCACGAAAAATAGTGAAACTTTGCTGCCGCTTGCCGCAAAAGACGAGATCGCAAGACATATCGTGGAGCTAGCAGCAAATTTATGATAGAGAAAATTTCTCGCATTCAAAAGATAGCAAAAAATGCAAATTCTCCGTTAGTAGCGATAAATTCGTCACTTCCGCTTAGTATCTTAGTAAGCCAAAAGATCGGTTTTAACAGATACATTTTAAATTTTGCAAATAGAAATTTAAACACAAAAAGCGCAAAAGAGCTAAACGTAGGCTCGAAATACTGGGGAGAGGTGCAAAGCCAGGGCGAAAATATCGTCATAAAAAATTTATACGAAAAGCCAAGAATTTTAGACGAAGATGTCTTGGCTGATGGGCTAAATCTTATCGAAAATTTGATAGAAAATGAGAATTTATCGTGGTTTTATGACCATTTATTTAAAAGTTTAAGTGAAGCTAAGACAAAAGACGAGATGAAAGTGCTAGCGAAAATGCTCTTTGCTCTGCAAGAAAATGTCGTGCATATACCATTTATTTATAATGGCATAAACGGCGTTTTTCAGCTAAAAAAAGAGAAGAGTGATATGAAAATTTTTTTAATATTTTCAAATTTTGCTCCACTTATTTTTAAATTTAAAGATGAAGTTTTATACGAGATCACGACTCCATTTAATAATGTAGCTAGCTTGTTAAAAAGAGAATTTAGCGCCAACATAACAGTGCAAAATGTGAGTGCTCTTTGGAGCAAAAAAGAACAAATTATTGATATAAAAGGCTAAAGATTGAATGAATTAAACCACCTTGCTATTATCATGGATGGAAATGGACGCTGGGCTAAAAAACGTGGATTTTTACGGACAAATGGGCACGAAGCTGGAGCAAATGTAATAAGCGATATGTGCGAATTTTGTATCGATAATGGAGTGAAAATTTTAAGTCTTTATGCATTTAGTACTGAAAACTGGAAAAGACCGCAAAAAGAGGTTGATTTTTTGATAAATTTACTTAAGAAATTTCTTCTTTTAAAGTGTGATGATTTTATAAAAAATGGGATCAAATTTAATACAATAGGCGACATTTCGCCATTTAGCGATGAGCTAAAAAGCGAGATAGAGATCACCAAAAACGCAACACGAGAAAATACAAATTTGCTTTTAAATTTGGCAATAAACTACGGCTCAAAAGATGAGATCGTAAGGGCTGTAAAAAAGCTAAATTTAGAAGGCACTGATATAAATGAAGCGAGCCTAAATGCAGCACTTGATGAGAGTGAGCCGGTGGATCTTCTCATTAGAACTGGTGGCGAGAGCAGGCTTTCAAATTTCATGCTTTGGCAAGCAAACTATGCAGAGCTATTTTTTACACCCACACTTTGGCCTGACTTTAGCAAGGATGAGCTTGCAAATATCGTTAGTAAATTTAAAAACATAGAGCGAAGATTTGGCGGAGTTTAGCGAGATAATGGATAATTTAGTCATCTTTTTTGCCGTTTTTGCTTTTGTTTTGGGTATTTGCGTGGGCTCATTTTCAAATGTACTGATATATCGCTTGCCACGAAATGAAAGTATAAATTTTCCAGCTTCTCATTGCCCAAACTGCGATCATAAGCTAAATTTTTATCACAATGTTCCAATTTTTTCGTGGCTATTTTTAGGCGGCAAATGCGCCTTTTGCAAGCAAAAAATAAGCCCCATCTATCCAGTGATTGAACTAATTTCTGGGATACTTTTTTTGATCTGTTTTTTTAAAGAGTGTGGCGAAATTTTAAGCATAGAAACTCTGCTTTACGCACTATTTCTAGGGCTTTGCTTTGTTATGTTGCTAGCTCTTAGCGCCATAGACATAAGATATAAAGCTGTGCCAGATCCTCTTCTTTTTGCGGCGCTATTTTTCGCATTTATCTACGCTCTGATGCTTTTTATATTTAAAGGAAATTTTGCCCAAATTTTAAATTTATTCCTTTTTGCACTTATCTTTTGGGTGCTTAGATTTGTCGTAAGTTTTGCCATAAAAAAAGAAGCGATGGGTAGTGCAGATATCTTTATAGTAGCGATCATAGGAGCTATCTTACCAGCCAAACTGGCTCTAGTGGCGATCTATCTTGCAGCACTTTTTACACTTCCAGTCTATGCGGTCGTTCGCAAAAAGAGCTACGAGCTAGCCTTTGTACCGTTTTTAAGTCTTGGCTTACTTATTACATACGCTTTTAAAGAGCAAATTTTAGAAATTTTAAGGTTTATTTATGAGTAGAGTGAATAGATATCTTTTGTTTAACTTCCTAGGAACTTTTGCATCGCTATTTAGTACGCTTTTTTTGATCATGTCGATCGTATTTTTTATCCAGATCGCGCGCATTACTTCTTACATTGAAATCAGTTTTGGCGAGCTTTTTAAACTCTACTCATTTATGCTTCCACGCGTACTACTTTTTGTCGTGCCTATCGCATTTTTTGTATCACTTGCGATGACTCTTTTTAGATTATCAAAAGAGAATGAAAGTATCGTTATTTTTACGCTTGGTGGCTCACCAAATAAAATAGCAAGATTTTTTTTAGCATTTTCAGCCCTTTTAAGTACCGCTTTGCTGGTAGTTGCCATCATCATGATACCAATAGCCGCCCAGCTAAATGCAAATTTCATCGACTACAAAAAGACGGTTGCTAAGCTAAATTTAAAGCCAACTCAGTTTGGACAAAAATTCTCTGACTGGATGGTCTATGTGGGTAGTGAAATGCAAGATAACAACGGCACTACTTATAAAGATATTGTGATGTTTAATCCTTACATTAAAGACTCCCAACGCTTAATCACTGCTAAAAATGCAAAGATCACTAATACAAATCAAAGCATTGAACTCTCTTTAGCAGATGGAAAAATGTATGACATAAAAGATGAAATTTATCATCAAAGTAACTTCAAATCTATGAAGATAAGGACTGCCCAAAGTGAAGAGATAAGCGATATAGGCAGCATCAAAGAGTACTGGGCTGAGGCAAATAGTAGTGAAAAAAGAAGAAAAGACCTTAGCACATATGTGCTTGTTGCACTATTTCCGCTTGCAAGCACGCTCTTTGCGATCAGCCTTGGTATCGTCACGTATAGATACGAAAAGGGCATGGTCTATGTGGGCACCTTTGGCGTTTTGTTTGGGTATTTTACGCTCATAATGCTATTTTCATCAAAGCCAGCTTTTGCGATTCCGCTAATATTTTTCGTCTTTTTATTGGCAGGAATTTTGCTTTTTAAAGCCAAAATCATGCGAAGATACTAATGAAAATCCAACTAATTTATAGCTACGATGGCTCCAAATTCCAAGGCTCGCAAACTCAGCCGCATGAAAATGGCGTAGAAGATGAGCTCTCACGTGCTCTAGCTCACGTTGGAATATTTGAAAAAATAGTCTCTAGCTCACGTACAGACAAAAACGTCCATGCGATAAATCAAAGCTCAAGCGTAATTTGTGGCGATCATTTTAAAAATTTAGAGCACTTAAAAGAGCTAATCAACCACCATGCCCACCCAAATATTCATATAAAACGTATAAATTTAGTTAATGAAAATTTTCAAGTAAGATTTGACGCCGTAGCAAGGTCTTATAGATACATTATAGATCATGGAGAATTTGATGTTTTTAGCTCAAACTATAAAATCTTTTTGCCAAAATTTGATATCAAAAAAGCAAATGAAATTTTATCTAATTTTGTTGGCGAGCATGATTTTAGCTCCTATATGAAAACAGGAAGTGATACAAAAAGCCCAGTACGAGAAATTTTTAAGGCATTTTGCTATGAATACAAAAACAAAACTATCATCGTTTTTAAAGCGAATGGATTTTTACGCGCTCAAGTACGGCTTATGGTTGCAAATCTGCTTAAAGCTTTAAGTATAAAAGATGGTGGTGAGCTCATCAATGCTTCACTTAATGGACACCTTGCCTTAACTCGTATCCCAGCTCCAGCTGAAGGACTTTATCTAAATAGAGTTTTTTATAAATTTAACTAGGTATTTAGAATATTTGATAGTAAGCTTACTTAAAATATTAAATAGAGAATCCTAACCCTCCTTCAAATTTTTAACGCAGTAAATGATAAAGAAAAACTTTTTAAGATCCACTCTGACTCACCTAAAGCCTGCCCACTTGGCGGCAAGATCGAGGGACTTTTAACCGGTCACTTTTTAAA
>NZ_PIRZ01000011.1:0-5000 GCF_003048575.1 Campylobacter concisus
TAACCCTCCTTCAAATTTTTAACGCAGTAAATGATAAAGAAAAACTTTTTAAGATCCACTCTGACTCACCTAAAGCCTGCCCACTTGGCGGCAAGATCGAGGGACTTTTAACCGGTCACTTTTTAAAAGTACAAGAAGCTTTAGAAAGTGAACTAAGAAGTATTACTTTACAAGATCTATTAGATGAACTTATTAATTTATAAAATTTAAAAAGTAAGTAAACTAAGTTATAGAATTAAAAAGTGGGCAGATATATAAAAAACCAATCTATTTTATTTATTAGGAACGCTATGCGCTCCTAACTATTTTTATATATCTTTATATAAGAATTTTTATAAATTCCTAGATTTTTATTACTCTTTACTCTTCTCTTTTTTAGTTTTACTCTTTTTCTCTGCTTTATCTTTTGGGCTTTCTTTCTTATCTTTGACTTCTTTTACGCTATCTTTAGCACCATCTTTTTTCTCTTTTACTTCATCACTCTTTTTACTTACTTTTTCTTTTATCTCATCTTTTTTAGATTTTGTTTTAGCTTTTGTGTTATCTATCTTTGTAGTGCCTGATACTGATATATCTGATTTTAAATTTTCAAATGTCTTATCGCCTATACCATTTACATTTTTTATATCTTCTATTGAGTTAAATTTATTTGCTTTTCTATACTCTATTATTGCATCTGCCTTTGAAGATCCTATGCCATCTAAACTCATTAACTCTTCTTTTGTGGCGGTGTTTAAATTTATGGCTGCTAGTAATGTAGAAGCTGCTACTAATAGTGAGAATACAATCTTTTTCATTTTTGTCCTTTTTGGGTAAATTTGGGTTTGGAGTCTATCATATTTGGTATTTTTAGTCAACACTCGCATAAAAACATAAGCTAAAAGATATTTATAAATGTAAAGATAAAAAGTCTAATTATTTAAAAATATAAATAAATTTTAGATTTGATATTTTGTTATAAATTAAGAAATAATATTAAAAGAAGATTGTTTAGATAAAGAAGATTAAAAATTAACAAAGCCCGCAACGACCTACTTTTCCAACATCCCAGTAAGGGAGAGTATCATCAGCCAGGACGAGCTTAGCTTCTTGGTTCGAGATGGAGCAAGGCGTTTCCTCGTCTGTATAGTCACGGGCAGTGTTAAATAAAAGATATATTAGATAAATCTCTTATTTAACACTACGTGTAAAGTTAAAAGTCATAAACAAAGTTTTATAAAAACATATCTTATTAAGTTTTTATCCTTAACAAGGAAGTGATGCTTATTAAAAGATAAGCAGACGAGCTATTAGTACTGGTCAGCTAAAGGACTTTCATCCATTACACACCCAGCCTATCAAACACATAGTCTATATGAGCTCTTAAAAGAAGATTCATCTTGGAGTTGGCTTCCTGCTTAGATGCTTTCAGCAGTTATCACATCCCAACATAGCTACCGAGCGGTGCTCTTGGCAGAACAACTCGTACACCAGTGGTTGGTTCGACCCGGTCCTCTCGTACTAGGGTCAACTCTCCTCAATCTTCTTACGCCCACGGCAGATAGGGACCGAACTGTCTCACGACGTTCTGAACCCAGCTCGCGTACCGCTTTAAATGGCGAACAGCCATACCCTTGGGACCTGCTCCAGCCCCAGGATGCGATGAGCCGACATCGAGGTGCCAAACCTCCCCGTCGATGTGAGCTCTTGGGGGAGATCAGCCTGTTATCCCCGGGGTACCTTTTATCCTTTGAGCGATGGCCCTTCCACACAGAACCACCGGATCACTAAGACCGACTTTCGTCTCTGCTTGACGTGTATGTCTCGCAGTTAAGCTGGCTTATGCCTTTATACTCTACGAACGATTTCCAACCGTTCTGAGCCAACCTTTGTAAGCCTCCGTTACATTTTGGGAGGCGACCGCCCCAGTCAAACTACCCACCAGACATTGTCCTACTTGAGGATAACTCAAGCTAGTTAGCTATCAGAATAAAAAAGAGTGGTATCTCAACAATGGCTCACCATAAACTGGCGTCTATGGATCAAAGCCTCCCACCTATCCTGCACATTTTTATCCCAATAGCAGTGTCAAGCTGTAGTAAAGGTCCACGGGGTCTTTCCGTCTTGCCGCGGGTAGGAGGAATTTTCACCTCCACTACAATTTCACTGGATCCCTCTTCGAGACAGCTCCCATCTCGTTACGCCATTCATGCAGGTCGATATTTAATCGACAAGGAATTTCGCTACCTTAGGACCGTTATAGTTACGGCCGCCGTTTACTCGGGCTTCGATCAAACGCTTCGCAGAGCTAACGTCATCAATTAACCTTCGAGCACCGGGCAGGCGTCACACCCTATACATCCTCTTACGAGTTAGCAGAGTGCTGTGTTTTTGGTAAACAGTCGGGAGGGACTCTTTGTTGTAACCTTCAATGCTTACGGAGTAAATCCTTCACAAAGTTAGGCACACCTTATACCGAAGATACGGTGCTATTTTGCAGAGTTCCTTGAAGAGAGTTCTTCCACGCGCCTTAGAATACTCATCCCACCCACCTGTGTCGGTTTACGGTACGGGCAACTATAACTAAACTTAGAAACTTTTCTTGGCTCGACAGTATCGGCAATTCGCTATCCATTCCGAAGAACTTCAAACGCCTGTGGGGTCTCGGCTTAAAAAGATCCGGATTTGCCTGGATCTTAACCTACACCTTTCGACTAGCACTACCATCCGCTAGCTTGCTTAACTCTAAGCGTCCTTCCATCGCACATTATAGTTGGCATTGGAATATTAACCAATTTTCCATCGCATACCCCTTTCGGACTTTGCTTAGGACCCGGCTAACCCTACGATGACGAGCATCGCGTAGGAAACCTTGGGTTTACGGCGTTGGGGATTCTCACCCCAATTATCGCTACTCATGCCTGCATGCTCACTTGTATTCGCTCCAGCACTCCTTACCGGTATACCTTCGACGCAAATACAACGCTCTCCTACCACTTAGTAAAACTAAGTCTAAAGCTTCGGTACTCATTTTAGCCCCGTTATATTTTCCGCGCAGAATCACTAGACCAGTGAGCTATTACGCTTTCTTTAAAGGATGGCTGCTTCTAAGCCAACCTCCTGGTTGTTTAAGTAACTCCACATCGTTTTCCACTTAAATGAGATTTAGGGACCTTAGCTGTTAGTCTGGGTTGTTCCCCTCTCGACGACGGATTTTATCACTCGCCGCCTGACTGCCATGATTACACACTAGGTATTCGGAGTTTGATAGGGTTTGGTACATTGGTGTATGCCCTAGCCCATTCAGTGCTCTACCCCCTAGTGTTACTACATGACGCTATACCTAAATATATTTCGGAGAGAACCAGCTATCACGATGTTTGATTGGCCTTTCACCCCTATCCACAAGTCATCCCATAGCTTTTCAACGCTAGCGGGTTCGGTCCTCCACCGGCTCTTACACCGGTTTCAACCTGCTCATGGATAGATCACATCGTTTCGGGTCTGCAACGTCTGACTAAACGCCCTATTAAGACTCGCTTTCGCTACGGCTCCGGGTTTCCTTAACCTTGCCAGACATCACAACTCGCAGGCTCATTATGCAAAAGGCAGTCCATCACCCTGATAAATCATAGGGCTCTGAATGATTGTAAGCAAATGGTTTCAGGTTCTATTTCACTCTGATCACCTCAGTTCTTTTCACCTTTCCCTCACGGTACTTGTGCACTATCGGTCTAGTAGTAGTATTTAGGGTTGGATAGTGGTCTACCCAGCTTCAGACAGAATATCACGTGTTCCGCCCTACTCAGGATACTGCTAAGTAAAACAAAGCTTTCATATACGGGAGTATCACCCTCTATGCTTAATCTTTCCAAATTATTCTATTAGCTAAGTTTAGTCTATATTGCAGTCCTACAACCCCGTTAGTAAACTAACGGTTTGCCCTCTTACGCGTTCGCTCGCCGCTACTAGCGTAATCTCTTTTGATTTCTTTTCCTGAGGGTACTAAGATGTTTCAATTCCCCTCGTTCGCTCCATATTAGGTAGTTAAACTCGCGCTTAACTGGGTTGCCCCATTCAGAAATTCCCGGATCAAAGCCCCTTGACGGCTCCCCGAGACTTATCGCAGCCTGGCACGTCTTTCATCGCCTCTACTAGCCAAGGCATCCACCACTTGCTCTTTGTAGCTTACCTTTTCTATATTAGATTATTCTAATTCGCATCACTTCCTTGTTAAAGATAACTTTATGTTACTATATTTAAATTCTAGCTCTCAAGACGGAAAGCATTGACTACTATTTAGATAAGTTTTAAATCCTAAATAGATTGTGATGTCAAACTTTTGCATTAAATGCAAAGAGAATAGAAATTTAAATCTTTAACAAGTCCTGTAAAATTGTTTTTAAAACTTGCTTGTGACTATTAACAATATTAATTAAAAGAACATTTAGACAAAAGTCTAATTAGAAAGTTTAAATTTTTAAGCTCTCTAATTAGACTTAATATCGTTAAACTATTTTATGGTGGAGAATAGCGGGATCGAACCGCTGACCTCCTGCGTGCAAAGCAGGCGCTCTCCCAGCTGAGCTAATTCCCCAATTAAATTCTCTGGTGGGCCTAACAAGACTTGAACTTGTGACCTCACCCTTATCAGGGGTGCACTCTAACCAGCTGAGCTATAGGCCCCTATAGGTCTATCAATCTTTCAAAACTAAACAAGGATGATTGAGAATATCTTTCTTATAGATATCTTGTGAGAGAATACCTATATGTACTCTAGAAAGGAGGTGATCCAACCGCAGGTTCTCCTACGGTTACCTTGTTACGACTTCACCCCAGTCGCTGATTCCACTGTGGACGGTAACTAATTTAGTATTCCGGCTTCGAGTGAAATCAACTCCCATGGTGTGACGGGCGGTGAGTACAAGACCCGGGAACGTATTCACCGTAGCATGGCTGATCTACGATTACTAGCGATTCCGGCTTCATGGAGTCGAGTTGCAGACTCCAATCCGAACTGG
>NZ_PIRZ01000012.1 GCF_003048575.1 Campylobacter concisus
TGTGAGGGGGTAAAGAAAATGAGAGTGAAAAAATTTAGCGCACATTTTTTGAAAGCCCCTAAAATAGGCTCTTAAAAGGCTCTCACTCTCAGTTGTAATGCAAGAATTCAGCTAAGACAAAAAATCCCTATTATCCCAAATCAACCCATTTGTCCCAAATTTAAGGAAATTTTTAAACACTACAAGTGTATATAAAGCCCAAATAAACGCACTTTAAAGAGTGTTTAAAACGTCCCAAAATTTATCCCAAAAAATCCTATTGCTTACTAAATTTTGACAATTTTGGCTTAAGGTTCTCAGAAAATTTGGTTGTAAAAAGCAAGAAAAATAGCAATTAAGGAACAGAATTTTTATAAAAATGTTCCTTAATTAAGCTTAATGTTCCTTAGTGTTATCAACACACAGAGAATAGCGCTTTACTATTAAGGAACACAATAATTTTAAATACCAAATACTTGATGAAACTTAAAAAAAATATCAATAACTGATTAAGGAACATTTTAAGTTTTAATTTATGTTATGCTCTTGATTACACGACCTAGCACATAAAAAATTTCTTGTGTATCACTTTTGAGCTCGTAGCTACTATACTCTGGGTTTAGACTTCTTATACATATATTGCCATTTTGACCCACTTGAAGCATTTTTACCATTAAAATATTGTTATAGTTGATGACATAAAGTCCATCGCCCACAAAATTTTCGGTAATATCAAGTATCACCCAGTCGCCAGGGTGCAATTTTGGCAACATGCTATCGCCAACAACTTGTGTCATCCTAAGCCTATCCTCTTTAACTGGAAATTTAAAGAGATCCCTTGGGATAAAAATTTTTTGCTTTGTATCGAAAACATCAATACCATCTATGTCTGAAGACGTTCCAGCACTTACATTGTGGCTTAAAACCCTAATATGATACCCATCATTATTCACGTTATGTGTATTGTTTTCATTATCCTTGCCTAGCAAAATATAATCTATAGATATTTTTTCTTTTCTGGCTATATCAAGTATTTTCTCAAGAGCAAGAGTATTTCTACTTTTCCAATTGCTTAATGTGTTTGGCTTTATGTCGTATCTTTTACAAAAATCAGCATCGTTTTTAATGTCTAGTTTTTTATAAATTCTTCCCAAAATAGTATCTATCTTATCCATATTGTGAGTTCCTTTCAAAAATATACACAAAACGTATTGACTTTATTCACAAGTTGTGATACAATTCTTTCAATCCTTTGAAATTATAGCTTAAAAAAGTTTAAATTTTTCAAAGGTTTGAAACAATAGTTCTTTTAAATTTCATTGTTAAGTCGGTTTTTCACAATTTCAAGGATAAAAAATGGAAAAGAATAAACCAAATATATTACAAAGGGTATCTTTTATTGCAAATTTTGCGGACATGATCATAGATTTAGCTGTGATAGCTGATGTGGCAGAGAGAAATAAGATGATAGAAATATTGGCTAACAACATCAAACAGCAAGCCGATAACTTGCAAGATGATGTAGTGGCTGATATGCAATCTCTTAGCAGTAATTTTTCAAGAGGTGATAGGCGTGATCGCAATACAGCTCATGAGTCAGACTAGAAACTTTATCGCTCACACCCTCTGCAAATCCTCGGTAAGAACCACCGATCCAATAAAGGGTATATGGCGTTAAATCAGCCACCTCATAAGATTTTGCAAGCAAATAAACAGCATAAAACCTTATAAGCTCTTGATTTTCTTGCTTGGCTATGAAAGTCGCTCTTGCTTTTGGTGTTTTGCTGATGTATTTCAAGGTAACTGGTTTTAGTGGTAGTAAGGCTTTGGGATCAAAATTATAGTTTAAAAAAAGCTTTTTAGCTTTTTCAAGCTCATTTTTACTCATTTCTTTTGCTATCTCGACCAAGATGTTGTCAAGATTTGATAGATAGTTGTCTATTTTCATAGTTGCTCCTTTTTGGTGATTTTACCAAAACGAGCTAAAAAATACCGACTTAACAATGAAATTTAAAAGGGAAGGAGCAAAAATGATAAAGCGATATTTCATCGAAAACTGCATCAGTATCCGTCAGTGGGCCAAGAAGCATAACCTTGATGAGCGCACCACATATTATGTGATAAACGGCGAGATCACGGGAAGCAAAAATAATTCAAGAGGTAAAGCAAAAATGGTGTTTGAAGCATTGGTCGCTGAGGGTATTATCGATGAGCTACCTGAAAATTTGAAAGAAGAGAAGGCTAGCTAATGTTTTATGTTGAAACACAGGTTGCTTCACTAGTCTTTGGTGTTTGCGAGAGAGGTCTAAGACTAGCCACCCAACGTAACTCCACCAAATACCCCTTCCTCCGCTTGCAAGACGCAGGCACTAGAAGTCGTGGCGGTGTAAAGCTACTCTTTGAAGTAGAGATCGCTGACATCAGCTCTCTTGTAAGAGCCAAAAAGCTAAGTAGCGATGTTGAAATTTATGTGCTAGATAGTGGTACAGAGAGTAAAAACGGACTAAAAATGATGAAATTTAGCGAGATCAAGAACACTAAAACGCATAGCAATGACAACAACGAGCAAGATGAGGGCGACATATATCTTGAAGCCAGCGAAGAAGAGCTTGTCGAAGCAAGAAGAAAACGAGACATCATAAAAAGATATGAGACGAGCGATCTGTCCTCTAAAAAGTTTTGCGAAAGCGAAAGCATCAGCGAAGCAAACCTTTTTAGATGGCAAAGAGCCTATAAGGAGCAAAATTTACGCGGTCTGCTTGATAGACGCGGCAAAAAGAAGGGCTCACATAAGCTTGAAGAGTGGATGAAGGAATTCATACTCACTAAATTTAGAGCTTACGGGGCTGGTGATCTAAACATCACACAGCTTTGGAAAGAGCTTCATTTCGAATATGGTAAGCGAACGGGTAAATTCAGTGCACCTGACTTTCTTCAAGGCAAGGTAACGCCACTATTCGATACTGGCGTGATCAGTAGGTTTTTAAAAGAATATAAAGCCAAGAACATACTAGACACCATCGTCTCAACCAAAGGCATAGATAAAACCATAAGCTACCTTGACCCGGCTCACGGCACACAAGGCATATTCGTGACTAGACGAAATCAGTGCTGGCAGATAGACAGCTCAAAGCTCGATGTCATCGTGCGAGACGGCAAAGGCGGAGTGCAGGTAAGACCAAATATCCTATCTATCATAGACGTATTCAGCGGTAGATGTGTGGCGACTTTGGCTGAGACGTCAAATGCATTAGGCATAACTCGCTTGCTTTGGAGAGCTATTGAGCTTTTAGGCAAGCCTGAGTGTATAAAAGGTGATAACGGTAAAGACTATATAAGTAAAGAATTTCAAGACCTGCTTGAAGGTCTTGGTATAGACTATGACGCTGCAAGAGCCTATCATGGCAAAGACAAAGCCTTTGTCGAAAGACATTTTGGCACGATTCAGCGAAGCAAGATGGCCCATACTCCGGGCTATATAGGTGGAAGTGTTGCAAAGCGCGAAAACATAGAGCAGCAAACCCCTAAAAAAGAGCGACACGCAAAAGATGAGTATGGCTGGATAAAAAAGACCAATCAAAAACATCTACTAACGTATGATGACATGAGGAAGCGATTTGAAACAGCTGTGCTTGAGTGGGATATAACTGCCGTAAAACGCAAAAAGAATTCTCCTATACAAAGGTGGAATAGCGACGATACACCGCTAAAAACTATTGAATATGAGAGATTTTTACTCTTTGCCGGTAGTAAAGGCATCCATAAAGTCAGCAAAAAAGGCATAACGATCGATAAGATAACCTATGTATCGCGCATGCTGCCTGATGTCAGGACAGAGGTTAGAGTAAGCGTGAATATAGACAACGTGAGCGAGGCATTCATATATACGCTTGATGGAGAGTTCATCTGTAAAGCCACAGATAGTAGCTTGATGCAGCTTAGAGCGGATGAATTTAAGATTGCCAATAGACTATTCAATGACAGGTTAAAAGCAGTAAGAAAAGGGGTAAGTCAAGCAAAACTGAGCGAATTCACAAAACTAAATGTGGATTATGATCTGGCTCAAATGCAAGCAGCTCATCAAGAAGCGCTCAAAAAAGAAAATAAGATTGTTGAAAACTCAAATATCGATAGCATCAAAGAAGCCATAGCGCAGCAAGAGGCGGTTAGTGAGATAACAAGTGCAAGATTTGATTACTCTAAAATTGAGATAACAGGCGAAGTTAAGAGAAATGCCAAAAGGAGCATTCTTGACATGGCGATAGATAGGGCCAGCGGCGAATAAAGCCTTTTAAATGCGTTTTAACAGCACTTTAAACGTATTTAAAAGATTTTAAATTTTAAAGAAAGGAGCTAATTATGCAATTAGCAGACAGAATAAAAGACTTCATCGAAGCTAATAAATCAAGCGGTATGAGTCAGAACAAATTTGCTACGGCGTTGGGAATAAATCCCGCGTATATCTCGGGATATATAAAGGAAGGCTCTAGCTACAAGTATGCCGACAAAGTAGAAGAGCCAGCTAA
>NZ_PIRZ01000013.1 GCF_003048575.1 Campylobacter concisus
TCTTAAAGCCATGCCCGTTTTTACGTTGGCTATCTCTTCCCAAATACCAACAATAGTTTCAAGCTGCTTTTTGGTCGCGTATAGGCTGCCTTTAGCTGGCGTTAGATCTTCACCGGCTACAAAAGAAGGACTAAACGTTTTGTTTGCTTTGGTTTTGCGGGTTGCTTTGCTTTTTCGCGCAGGTCTTTTAAAATTTGCACCTTTATGGGGCTTATACCCCACGACTTCTAGTACGCTTCTAAGCTCTTCAACGCTTAGTTGTGTCAAGCTATCTTTGCCGAATTGCGCTTGTAGATATATTTTTCTGCATTCGTCATCCACAAAATAGTTGTGCTTCAATGTTTGTATCATTTTTATATAGTATTTTTTTAGTTCGCTCGTATTCATCTCAAACCGCCAAATTTAAGGTATTTTCCCTTATAGTTGTAATAGTTGTATCGGTTGTAGTCTCCGCTTTACAACTATATATCACGCTCTTGCCAGTTTTTCGGCTAAACCATAGCTTACCGTCGAATTTATCGAGGCAATCCCTAGCCGTTCTATCGTCTTTTTCGTAATTCATAGCGTTTAGTAACTCGGTTTTGTTTAGATCTCCGCCGGCTAGTATTTTTTGCGCTAGAGTAGTAAAATTTAGCTCGTATTCGCTCATCCTAGCTACCTCCACGTCAAGCTCGTTTAGTTCTAAATTTAGCGTTTTTACGCAAAAACCGCTATCTTTTACTCCGGCTCTTTCTTTGGCTACTTCAAGTAAGAAATTTAACTCGTTTTCCTTGCTAGGGCGTTTTAGTAGATGATACATAACGTCGAGAGAATTTCTTATATGGTTGCTGCCTTGATAGTTTTTACCGTCTTTGTTAGAGTGGTGAAGGATGATTACGGTAGCTCCTGCTTCGCGTAAATTCTTAAGCGCGCCGAATAGCCTATTTATGCGGTTGTCGTTATTGATGTCTACGAAATCCCGCAAGCTATCCAGGATAAAAACGCAATCTTTGTAAGCTTTGCCTACGGCGTTTTCTTCTAGCTTTAAAACAAGCTCGAATCCGCAAAGCTCCAAAGTGGAGCGCTGGATATAATTCATATTCTCGTAGCTTTCTATAAGTAACCTATCTACGCCGCGCTGTTTGAGTACGCCTACTGGGTTGTCGTAGTCTATGAAAAACACCCTTTGACCCTCTTTGCAAAGTTTTTTAGCTAGAGCAAAGGCCATGTAACTTTTGCCCGTGCCGCCGTCAGCGTAGATCAGTGTGATTAGCTGCTTTACTAAAAAGCCCTCTATCAAAAACTCGACCTTTTCGTTGAAACTATCCTTAGTTAGGCTAGAACTTTTTAAAAACTCGAAAATTTCGCTCATTATAACCCTTTTTTCCACAACTCTTTTTCTAAAAATTCACGGCTTAAACCACTACACCTAGCTAGCTTAGATACGTTTAGCTTTCCGTTTTTAAAGCGGTAAAAACTAAGATCGTAGCTTAGAACATTATTAAGTTTAGCTTGATACGATGCTCTCTTTTTTTCGTGTAGATTATTAAGATGAATTCTTTGTTTAGTTGTCAAACCGTCTTTCCTTAAAATTAAACCTTTTAAAGAGCGTTAAAATAGTTTAAAACGCTCTTTAAAGGGCTTAAAGCCCTTTAACACAAATTCTTAATTTTTCTCGTCTTACAAACCTAGGCAAAAGCCTATTTTTGCTATCTTTTAACTTTTTATATTCACTCCAATAGATTTGAAAATAGCTCTTTATCTCGTTCATTTTCCTATCTCCAGGCTCTCTATCTTAGGCACTATCCTAAAATTATCTTTCACTACTCTTTTAAGACCGAGTTTTACTAAATCCTCGTCTTTTAGCTCCGCAAGTGCTTCCTTGTTAGGCTTTTCTTCATATATAATGCACTCTTTACCTAATCCAAATGCCTTTATTGAGCTTAACAAACTCTCAAGCTTGGCTTTTACGGTAGGTACTCTTACGCTTTTGCTTATGCGGTAGCCGATCTCGCCGAAAGTAAATTCTTTTGAGCGTTTTTCTGCGAATTCAGCCTTATTGTCCTCACAAAATAGTGTGATTTGCTGCTCTAAAAAGCTTTTTTCGCTCTCGAGTCTTTCAACTTCGCTCTTTCTAGCTTCTTTTATACGGTTACACTCAAGCGTTACTTCACCGTTAATTTTTTCTATACCTACGCTTACTTCGCATAGTCTTTTTAAAGCGACGTCTACGTCGCTAAAACTATTTATTTGCATCTTTTACTCCTCATTAAAAATTTTTATTAGCCCTATCACTCAAACAAACTAAATTTAAGCTCACTAAGACCATATTCTTTAGCCCACGCCGCCTCTTGTGCCATGCCTGTACTCTTATCGCTCCACTTACACGAATGGCTGTAGTAGTAGCTGCACACTCTAAGCAGTTCTTCGCAGTTTTTCATTACTCTTTCACGCTCAAGCTCGCTATATATCTCCATCCACGCAAGTACGGGCGAGATAGGCTCGTAGCCGTTAGCTCTGACAATAGCGCAAGCCTGCTGCGCTATTTGCTTAGCGTAGTAGTTTCTGTCCCGGTCTTTGCACTCGATACTGGCATAGGGCGTAGAAACAAACACTAATCTCGCTGTTTTCATCTATTCTCCTTTCTTTAAATTTAACTTTATGGGAAGCTCCGCAGAGCTCCCGAAAAATCAAATTTAAGCTGCCGTATCGATTACTTTGCCGTCGGCTGTTCTTATGATATATTTGCCTACTAGCTTAAACATACTCTTTGAGTAGTCCGCCTTTTGGCCCTTTATCATGCTTCCGCGCCTTATGCCCCATAGTTCACCTTTAGCACTTACTCTCATTTCAAATCCTTTCTCTTCAAATTCTCTCACCAGCCTAACTAGTCCCGCCGCTTGCGTTCGCTCCACCGCGCGATTTTCAAGAGGATTTATAGCTATATCCATCATTTTTTACTCCTTACAACTATTACAACCGTTACAACTATAAAAGCAACATCTTTGTAGCCTCTTTGACT